>JAHFDE010000008.1 GCA_023249165.1 Candidatus Methylomirabilota bacterium
CCGATCAGCATGAGCTCCTCGTAGTGCATCCGGCGCGTATCCACCCGGAAGCTCGTCCCCGGCTCACACCCCCCAAAGAGGACCACCGTTCCCGCCTTGCGGGTCACCTCGACCGCCTGTTCCCACACCTCGGGTCTCCCCGTCGCCTCGATGGTGACGTCGGCCCCACGGCCCTCGGGGCTTAACCGCCGGACCTCGGCGAGCACCCTTTCCCCCTGCGCCGCATCGAGGATCTCATCCGCGCCGGCCTCTGCGGCCTTGGTCAAGCGGAACCGGCCTTTGCCCACCATGATGACCCTAACCCCCTGTCTCTTTGCGAGCTGCGTGAGGAGGAGCCCCATGGGGCCGGCCCCGAAGATGCACAGGGTCTGCCCGAGCCTCACACCGGAGCGCTCGATCCCATGAAGGGAACAGGCGAGCGGCTCGACGAGGGCGGCCTCGGCAAAACTGAGGTGCTCCGGGAGCAGGAGGAGGTTCTGCCGAACGATGCGGGCCGGGACGCGGATGTACTCGGCATAGGCGCCGTTCAAGAATTGTAAGTCCTCACACAGGTTGACCCGTCCCATCCGGCAAGAGAAGCAAGCATGGCAGGGGGCGGAGTTGGCCCCGACCACCCGATCTCCACCCCGCACCGAGTCGACCCCCTCGCCCACCGCTTCGACGGTCCCGGCCCATTCGTGGCCAAAGAGGGCGGGGGTCTTTTTGATCATGACCGGGTGGCCCCGGCGATAGGTCTTGAGGTCCGTGCCGCAGGTCAGCGCTGATCCGATCCGCACCAACACCTCTCCGGGCCCTGGCGCCGGAGTGGCCACCTCCTCAAACCGGATATCGCCGGGACGATAAAACACCACCGCCTTCATGACTGCTCCACCTCCACAAAGACCTTGAGCGCTTCCTTGTCCCGGAACAGGCGCATCCCATGGTTGAGATCGGCCAACGGGACCCTGTGGGTGACGAGCGCTTTCACCCGGACCGTTCGCTCGGAGAGCAACGCGAGGGCTTCCTGAAGCTCGACGGTGGAGGGGGAATAGCTGCTCACGAGGCTGAGTTCCCGGTGAAAGAATCGGTGGATATCCAGTTCCCCCATCGGGTGACCCGGATCCGAGGCGAACAGCATCACGACGCCGCCATCCCTCAGGAGGTCGATCGCCCCGCCAAGCACCCGCGGCCCGCCCGCTGTCAGTATAGCAGCATCGGCGCCGCGACCCTGAGTCACCTCCCGGACGGCCTGGGCCACCTCCGCCTGACCCGGAGTGAGGGTCACGTCCGCCCCGAACGCCTTGGCGCGCTCACAGCGCTCACCGAGGAGATCAAGACCGATCACCCGGGCTCGATAGAGCTTCAGGACCTGAACGAGCATGAGGCCGATCGAGCCCAATCCATACAGGAGGACCGTGTCGTGGAGGAGTGGGTTCAGCCGCTTGACGGCCCGGAGGCAGCAGGCGAGCGGTTCGGTGAAGGCGGCCTCTTCGTCCTCAAGATGGGGAGGGATCGGGAAGGTGGCGTATCGGGTGTTCAGGGCCGGGACCCGGATGTACTCGGCGAAGCCTCCCGGATCGATACTGGAGGCCTTGAAGGTGCGGCACATGGAGAAGTTGCCATGCCGACAGTAGTGGCAGGCGTAGCAGGGGACGTGGTGAGAGACCACCACCCGCTCGCCGACCGTCCGTCCCTCCACTCCCTCGCCCAGGGCCGCGACACTGCCGACGACCTCGTGCCCGAGGACCGCGGGGGGCCTGACGAGAGCATGATCGACCTTGCTCGCATCGGTCGCGCAGAGGCCGCAGCCCTTGACCTTCACCAGCAGCTCGCCGGGCCCGATCCTCGGGACGGGGAGCGCCTCCAGGCGGATCTGCCGATTCCCCTGGTAGACCGCCGCTCTCATTGTGTCAGGCAACTTCGTCATCTCTCCATTGCTCGTTCCGCGCTAGTCGACATTTCGAAATTCGAATTTCGAAATTCGAAATTGGCCATACGCGTCGGTCATCGGTCATCGTTACACGAACTTGTTTTGCGCCCAGGTCATGAGGGCGAGGCGGATCTTCTTCGCGCGCGACAGCGTGATCCGATCCTCGAAAACGCGAAACTCCTTCCGCGCGATCGTCTCCAGCGTCTCGCGATAAATCCGGCCCATGATCTCGGCGGTCACCATGTTCTTCCGATCCTCGGAGGGCAGGCTCTCGGCTGCCCGCCGGAAATAGTCCCGGGCTCGGTCCGCCTCGAATCGCATGAGGGGAAAGAATCCGGGGGTGTACCGGCAGTGCAGGAGATCATCCTCACTGTACCCGAAGCGCTCCAGATCCTCCTGGGGGAGATAGATGCGCCCGCGCCGGCCATCGGTCTCCAGATCCCGGAGGATATTGGTCAGCTGCAGCGCCAGGCCCAGGTTGATCGCGTACTCCTTTGTGGCCTCGCGCCGATATCCGAAGATCTCGATGCAGATCAGGCCCACCACCGAGGCCACCCGATAGCAGTACTGGGTGAGATCCGCAAAGGTGCGGTATCGGGTGACGGTGAGGTCCATCTCGACCCCGGCAACCAACTCTTCGAAATAGCCCTTGGGGATCGGGTAGCGGCTGAGACAGTCGCGGAGCGCTCTGGTGATGGGGTGGGTGGGCCGTCCTGCGTAGCAGCGGTCCAGCTCCTCACGCCACCCCTTCAGGCGCTCGGCCTTCGCCTCCATGTCCCCGGCGTCGTCGGCGACGTCGTCCACGGCGCGGCACAGCGCGTACACGGCATAGATCGCATCCCGCTTCGGTCGGGGGAGAAAGAGGAAAGAGTAGTAGAAGCTCGAGCGACTCTTCCTGACCAGGGTGGCGAGGGCCTCGGACATTGCTTACGCCTTTCGCGAGACGATGAAGCGGGCGATGGTTCGCAGCGGGTCCGCCTGGTGGTCCAGCGACGTCAGCGCATCCAGCGCCTCCGCCAGGAGTCGCTGTGCCTCCCGTTTGGCCGCATCAAGGCCGACCAGGGCCGGATACGTGGCCTTCCCTCGGCTGGCATCCCCCCCGATCTTCTTCCCCCGCATCGCCTCCTCTCCCTCGATGTCCAGAATGTCGTCGGCGATCTGAAAGGCGAGTCCCACCGCCTTCCCGTATCGCGTGATGGCGTCGAGCTGGGCTGCTGTCGCTCCGCCCAGGTGGGCCCCCGCCCGAAGCGCGCAGAGGATCAGGGCCCCCGTCTTGTGGGTGTGGATGTACTGGAGGAGAGACAGCTCAATGGCCTTCCCCTCCGAGAGGATATCCACCGCCTGTCCCCCCACCATCCCCTGCGACCCGGCAGCCAGGGCGATCTCGTGGATCACGGTCCGGAGGAGCCGCGGATCGAGGTGGCCGACGTGCGCGGGGTTCGTCAGGAGGGCAAAGGCCTCGGTGAGGAGGGCATCCCCCGCCAGGATAGCCATGGCCGGGCCGAAGACCTTGTGGCAGGTGGGGCGACCGCGTCGTAAGTCATCGTCATCCATCGCCGGGAGGTCGTCGTGGACTAACGAGTACGTGTGGATACATTCGAAGGCGCAGGCGACGGGGAGCACCGCCTCGGCTCTTGCCCCCACCGCCTCAGCAGCCGCGATGGTCAATGTCGGCCGCAACCGCTTCCCGCCGGCGAAAAGGCTGTAGTGTACCGCCTGGTGAAGCTCCGGAGGCATGGTCCCCTCCCCCGGGATAAAACGCTTCAGGCCCGCCTCCACCAGCGCCCGCCGCTCTTCGAGATACGCCTTGAGATCCACACGTCCTCCCGGTCTCGCCGAACGGTTGGATTATAGGCGCCTTCTGGCTTCGGACCAAGCCTCTTCTTGATCGTTACCTCTGTACCCTCCGGCGGGCGTATCCGTGGACCCAGTACCACTCCGCCGCCTCTTGGAGCGCTTCTTCAACCGGTGTCTGCGGCAACTCCAGTTCGCGGATGGCCTTGGAGGGGTCGAAGAACATCATCGTGTGCGCCATGCGGACGGCGTTGAGCGGAACCCGCGGCTCCTGGCGGCCGAGTCGCGCATACAGCTCGAAGGCGCAGGCGGCGAGGACGGCCACCGGATAGGGAATCCGAAAGCGGGGTGCGGGGACGCCGGAGATCTGCTCGAGTATCCCGAAGATCTCGCGCAGGGTGAGATTCCGGTTCCCCAGGATATACTTTTCGCCGATCCGTCCTCTCTGGGCCGCCAGGATGTGGCCCCGAGCTACATCCCGGGCGTGGACCAGATTGAGACCCGTGTGGAGGTAGCCGAACATCTGCCCGTTGAGATAATCGACAATCATCCGGCCGGTCGGGGTCGGTTTGACATCCCACGGTCCCACAGGGGCGGAGGGATTGACGATGACCACCGGAAGCCCCAGGCCGGCGATCCGCTCTGCCTCCCGCTCGGCCAGAAACTTGGACCGCTTGTAGGGGCCGATCATCTGTTCCAGGGTGACCGGAGTCTCCTCGGTCCCGGGAAGGCCATTCTTGGGGATCCCCAGGGCCCCCACCGTGCTCGTGTAGACGACGCGCTCGATCCCCACCTCGAGCGCGACCTCGAGGATGTTGCGGGTCCCCTCCACATTGGCCCGGTACGTTGCGGCCGCGTCCCGTGAGGAGAGGCTGTACCGGGCGGCGACGTGGTACAGGACCTGGCACCCCTTGAGGGCGCGCCGGAGACCCTCGCGCTCCGTGAGGTCTCCCTGGACCTCCTCGATCTCGAGGCCCTCGATGCCGGCCCGTGGACTTGACGGTCTCACCAGCACGCGGACGGTGACGCCGTCTTGGAGCAACTCTCGGACGAGGTTTGCCCCCACAAAGCCGGTCGCCCCGGTGACGAAGGCTCTCACGTCCTTCGCTCCCTCTGCTCGGGCCATCCAGTCCATGTGAGGACCGCGAGGCCGATGGCGACCCACAGGATCTCCCGCGCCCTGCGCAAGAGACTGAAGGCCATGGCGGTCTCTGCGCTCATGCCGAGACCGAGAAAGATCAAGACCGCTCCCCCCTCTTGGGCTCCCAGGTTGGCCGGGATGAAAAAGGTCGCCGCCTTGACCCCGAGGAGGAGCGCCTGGATCACCATCGCCGTCGGGACGTCCACGCGGCTTCCCATCGCCCACAGGAAAACGTACGCCTCGACTGCGGTGGTCAGCCAGCCGAGGAGCGAAAAGAGCAGGCACCCGACCAGAGGCCTGCGGCTTCGGTAGAGCGTCGCGATCTTGCCGTCCAGGATCTCGAGCCCCTCTCGTTTCGCCGTCCAGGCCTCACCCCTGACACCCAGCCGATGGATGAGCCTGTGGAGGAGCGAGAACAGGCCCCGCGTCTGGCTATAGTAGAGGACCAGGACCGAGAAGGCCAGGAAGAGGCCCACCCCCAATCCCCCGAGCAGCGCCGACGAGAACTCCTGCGTTCTCGGGAGGGCGCTTGCCAGCCCCAGAAAGATAAAGAGACAGTACGCGAACGTCGTCATGGTCTTTGTGACCACGACCGAGGCGAGGCCGTCGCTTAACGGAACGCCGAGGCGGCGGAGCAACGAAGCCTTGAGCGGCTCCCCGCCCAGGTAGGCGAGGGGTGTGATGAGGTTGACCGCCTCTCCCGCGGCCCGGATCAGGAAGATGTGTGCGAGGGGCACCCCCGGAGGCAGGGTCAGCCACCAGCCGATGGAAAGGAAGAGAGCCATGACCACGGAGGGAAGGAGGAGAAAGGGGAAACTCCATCCGACCTGCCAGACCTGGGCGAGCGTCTCCTCAAGCCCCACCTGCCTGAGGATCCACAGGAACAGGAAGAGACCGAGGCAGAGGGCGATCAGTTTGCCCCAGGGCCTCTTCACACCCCCCTCCGACCAAAGTAAACGCACAAAGTGCGTTTACTTTGGAGCAACGGTTCGACCATGGCTTCGACGGTGAGCCCTTCGGCAGTGAGCTCAGGGCCGAACTGCTCAGCCGAACCGCTCGCCGAAGTCCTGTCGAAGGGTGGAGCAGTGGAACAATAGAGTGATTTTGGAAGAGAAATGTTCCATTGCTCGATTGTCACAAGTGGTTCGACAGGGCCTCGACGGTGAGCCCTTCGGCAGTGAGCTCAGGGCCGAACTGCTCGGCCGAACCGCTCACCACCCCGAGGAAGATCCAGGGGATGAGATGGGTTTGTATTAGTGCCGTTCCAACCAAGGAACGGGCCAAGGAAGTCAGCACGCCTGGAGAGGTGGAAGCACCGCCTCGAGCGCCTCCGTGATCCGCTGCGCCGCCAGGGCGTCCAGCAGGTGGGCGAGGATCGGTCTGCCCCCCACGTCCAAGAGACACTTGGGGGTCTCCACCGTGAAAGGCCGGAGGCGGATCGCCTGGCCTGCCGCAAGCACGAGCGCCCTCACGGTCGCAGCCCCTGTACGAGAGCGTGAATGGCCCGAGCGAGGTGGCGGGTGGCGATCCGGAGCCTCGACGCCAGGTGGAGCATCGGGGGAATCCACGACGGATGTCGGAGGAGAGAGGCGGCGACGGCCATGGGTTTGAGGCGGCCGTCCGATGCCAGGAAGGCGCTTCCCCGCGCCGCCCAGGGCTCGGCGGCGGTATCCGAGACGACCCTGATCGCGAGGAACGGGATCCCTCGCCACTCCGCTGCTTCAGCCAGATAGGCGCTCTCCATGTCCACCGCCACGATCGGCCCGTCCGCCCTCCTCTCGGCCGCCTCGCCTGCCGTCATGACCTCATCGACCGTGAGGATAGTCCCGACATGGAAGGGGAGCCCGATGGCCTTGGCGGCGCCCGTCGCGGTCTCGAGCAGGAAGGGGTCGGCAGCGAAGGACTCGGCATGTCGAATCACCTGAGAGGCGACGACGAGGTCCCCGAGATCCACCTCGGACCCCACCCCCCCACAGAAGCCCGCCGACAGGAGCACGCTGGGCGTGCCAAGCGAGGCGACGGCCCGGGCCGCTCCACGCGCACCCATCCCCGCCTGAAGCAGGAGGATGCGATCCCCCCCATCGCGGTACCGGGGAGGGCCATCCACGTTCCGGTCCCTCCGAAGCCCGAGATGCTTGACGAGCAGGGCCGCCTCCACCCCGAGGGCCACTATGATCGTTGCCGGGCCATGGGCCAATCGAGACATCCTTACCTCACCATCCAGGGGCCCCTCAAGAGCTGGCCTTTCGAGGAACGCCCTCAAGGCGAGCGGGACAGCGCTTCGAGTCTTACAGATCACCGCGCGCCTCGGCCTCGGCGCGGAGCCGTTCCACCTCGGCCTGGCGTAACTTGTCGCTCTTGGTGGCCCACGCCTCCCAGGACTTCCCAAAGGCGGTGTCTTCCCCGGTGAAGTCCACGGCCACAATGTCGGCGTAGGGGATGGTCTGGGACCCAGGGGCTCCCTTGGGGAAGAACTGGAGATAGGCCTGAGATCCGCGTGCCTGGCGGTTGAAGATATACCCTTCGATGCGCGTGCCATCCTTTAGTTCGAGGGTGACATCGCCCCGATAATCAAAGGCCGCCTCGATGACCTCCTGGAGTTCCGTGGGATTCGCGGGTCGGAACGAGCGGCCTTCCCACTGGGGTCGTTCCGAGCCGTGTGCCTTCGTCTCCTGGGGCATGGGCCGCTCGCCCCCTTCACGAATTCGGCATCAGCGTCACCCGGACCGTCCGGGCGAAGCCCGACCAGGAGCTGAACGTATCATCGACGGCGGTGGCCTCGTAGCCGCAGTGCACCATGCAGTCGGCGCACTGCTCGTTCCTACCGGTCCCGTACCGGTCCCACTCGGTGGTCTCCATCAATGCCTTGAAGGTAGAGGCGTAGCCATCTTGCAGCAGATAGCAGGGCCGCTGCCACCCGAAGATGTTGTATGTGGGATTTCCCCAGGGCGTGCACTGGTAGTCGCGCTTCCCCATGAGGAATTCGAGGAACAGGGGCGACTGGTTGAAGCGCCACCCCTTCTTGCGATCCCTGAGGATGGCCCCAAAGAGCTCTGTGATGCGATGGCGCCGGAGGAAGTGCTCCTGATCGGGGGCCTTCTGGTAGCTGTACCCCGGGGAGATCATCATCCCTTCGACCCCGAGCTCCATCATCCTGTCAAAGAATGTCCGGACCCGCTCCGGGTTGGCGCCGTCGAAGAGGGTCGTGTTGGTCGTGACCCGAAAGCCGCGCGCCAGCGCTGCCTTGATGGCTCTCAGCGCGATATCGTACACCCCATCCCGGCAGACGGCGATGTCGTGCTCTTCTTTAAGCCCGTCCATGTGGATGCTGAAGGTCAGATACGTGGATGGCGTGTACGCGTCGAGCTTGCGCTCCAGCAAGAGCGCGTTGGTGCAGAGGTAGACGTACTTCTTCCGCGCAACGAGCCCCCGGACAATCTCGGGCATGTCGGGATGAATGAGGGGCTCGCCCCCGGGGATACTCACGATCGGCGCCCCGCATTCCTCGGCGGCGGCCCAGCACTCCTCGGGTGTCAGGCGTCTCTGCAGCACGTGCTCGGGGTATTGAATCTTGCCGCAGCCGGCACAGGCCAGGTTGCATCGAAAGAGGGGCTCGAGCATCAGCACGAGGGGATACCGGGCATTCCCCTTGAGCTTTTGGCGGAGCACGTACAGGGTAACGGCGAGCGACTGCGAGAGAGGAACTGCCATGATACGGCGCCTCCTTGGGCCGGCCTATTCGAGGTGGGGATCCCTCCACACCGGTTCCACGGGGAGCGATCCCCTGCCGTTTGCAGGGGCGTCTCGGGCCGAGAGGACGACGGGCACCCGCTCGAGATGCCCCCGAGATGACCGCTGGCGTTGCCGCCACCGCGCGGTGATGGTGACCGCCAGGAACGTGGTCAGGGGGCCGTAGATAAAGAGACCCACAAGGAACAGGGTCTGCTCCCCGATGAACCAGGTGACGGTGAGGGCAAATCCCAGGACAATATAATACAACCCCGGCCCATACAGCGGACGCAAGGGGAGCCGCGCCGCCCAGGCGGGTGCTCCGACCCTGATCGGCCGCTCGAGGAGCGCAAAGAGGATCATGATCAGAGAGCCCACGACCCCCCACCCGACGAAATTAGACACCGGGACCCCAAAGTACACCCCCCCCTCAGGGTAGGTGAAGATCTGCCCGAGAAACCACCGATCACCCCGGATGGCGATGGGGTCTACGACGACGTCGATGAGGACAAAGAAGACCACGGTGAGCAGGAGGACGGGGACGCTGAATCGGTCGCGGTGGGGGAGCGACAGTGCCCAGCGGCGTTCCCCATCCCTGGGGGCTGGGAGGAGCGCGAGGGAGGCCATCGTCCAGCTCGCATATGCGAGGAAGACGAAGGAGAGGGAATCCATGAAGGGGACCCTGGCGATCCAGAGCTCCCTCCCGGCAGTCGTGGGCAGGTAATGGTACAGGCCAAAGGGGACCCTGAACCGGATGGACAGGGATTCGGCGGTAAAGGCCACGCTCCACGCCACGACCGTGAAGAGCAGCGTCCGTCGCCACCCCATATCTGCCACGGCCGCGAAGAGATAGAGGAGGAGGAACGCGACGACGTACGGTCGCAGGACGACAGTGCCAACAAGGAGCTGGACAAAGGAATCCATCGTTTCCCCCGTGGGCGAGTATACTAGAGCGGTTTCAAGGAAGTTGCAATGAAAAATTTGCGCGCCCGGGCCTGATCTCGGGGGCTCGAACCAGGGACCCATATTCTCACGGCGAGAAAGGCCGGATCGTCCTTGACATCTGCGGCCTGCTATCCTGTATACTATCACGCCGGGAAGTGGCCCGGATGGTTGCGGGTGCCCGGGTCTTCCCGAGCGCCGAGGGGGAATCTTCCTCGGCGACGGGGTGCCCCCAGGGGGTCGCTATGCTGTTTGAGGAAGGGCGATGAGGATTCTCTGGCTCCTCGGAGGGTGGGCCCTGACTTCCCTCCGCGGCGGGGGCCGGATGATCATCTTTCTCGGCACCGCCCTCTTCTGGATCTTTCTCCCCCCCCTCAAGTGGCGGCGCATGATCGCCCGGATCCACTTCATCGGGGCCAAGTCGCTCGTGGTCATCCTCCTCACGGGCGCCTTCACCGGGATGGTCCTGGGGCTCCAGGTCTTCTACACCCTGACGAAATTTGGCTCGGAGGCCTTCCTCGGCCCGGCGGTGGCCTTGACCCTGATCCGCGAGTTGGGACCGGTCCTGTGCGCCCTGATGGTCACGGGGCGCGCCGGCTCGGCCTTGACGGCCGAAATCGGGATCATGCGCATCACCGAACAGATCGATGCGCTCACCGCCATGGCGCTCAACCCCATGCGATACCTAATCGTCCCGACGATCCTGGCCGGCCTGATCGCGTTCCCGTTGCTCACCGCCATCTTCGATCTGGTCGGGATCTACGGGGGGTATCTCGTGGGGGTGAAGCTCCTGGGGATCGGGGAGGGGACCTATTTCGGGGAGATGGAGACCTACGTGGATCTCTGGGATATCACCCAGGGGATCCTCAAGTCGCTGAGCTTCGGACTGTTGGTGACGTGGGTCTGCTGTTACAAGGGATTCTATGCCGGCTACGGAGCCGAGGGGGTGAGCCGGGCCACGACCGAGGCGGTGGTCCTCTCCTCGGTGTTGATCCTGGTCTGGGATTACTTCGTCGGTTCGGTGCTTCTGTAATGTCGGGGCCCATGGTCGAGATGCGCAATGTGCATAAGTCCTTCGGAGGACAGCAGGTGCTCCGGGGGGTTGATCTGCAGGTGACCCAGGGGGAGATCCTGGTCATCATCGGCCGAAGTGGCGGCGGCAAGAGTGTCCTCCTGAGACACCTGATGGGTCTGCTGAAGCCGGACCAGGGCCAGATTGTGATCAACGGCCAGGAGATCTCGCGACTCCGCGGACGGGAGCTGGACCAACTCCGGGAGCGGTTTGGGGTGGTCTTTCAGGGGGGGGCCCTCTTTGATTCCCTGACCGTCTTTGAGAACGTGGCCTTTCCGCTCCGGGAGAAGACCCGCCTTCCCGAGGAGGCCATTCGGGAGAAGGCCCTGACCCTCTTGAAACAGGTGGGCCTGGCGGACATGGGCCACAAGTATCCCGCCGAGGTGAGCGGGGGGATGAGGAAGCGGGTCGCGCTGGCCCGGGCGCTCACCATGGAGCCGGAGATCGTCCTCTTCGACGAACCAACGACCGGTCTCGACCCGATTATGGTGAATGCCATTCATCGGCTGATCCTCGACCTGCATCGGCGCGTCGGCTTTACGGCTATCCTGGTCAGCCACGAGATCCCCGAGATCTTCGGGATCGCCGACCGGGTCGCGATGCTGCATCGGGGGGCGGTGGTCGAGGCGGGGACTCCGGAGGCGATCCAGGCATCCGCCAATCCCGTGGTCCGCCAGTTCATCACCGGCGATCCCGAAGGGCCGATCCAGCCCGACTGAGGGGGCGCGCATGAAACGAGTGGAGCTCGAGGTGGTCGTGGGTCTCTTCCTGCTGGTGGGCATCCTCGCCCTAGCGTGGCTCTCGATCCGGCTGGGCAGGATGCAGGTCCTCGGATTGGCAGGGTACGTCGTGTACGCGGACTTCCCCACCGTGGGCGGATTGAAGCAGGGGGCCAGCGTTGAGATCGCTGGGGTGAAGGTCGGTCAGGTCGAGGCGATCTCGCTGGTCGAGTACCGGGCGCGGGTCACGCTCCGGATCGACGGCAGCGTCAAGCTGCAGGAGGACACGATCGCCTCCGTCAAGACGAAGGGACTCATCGGCGAAAAGTATATGCGTTTGAGCCCCGGGGGGTCCGATGAGATCATCCCCCCGGCAGGCAAGATCCGCGAGACCGAGCCGCCCATTGACATCGAGGAGATGATCGGCAGTTTTATCTTTGGGAAATTTTAGTGCGCGGGCAACCGTCAATCCGGAGAGGAGGGGTGCGATGACCGCATCGATTGCATCCGGGGTCTGCCTTCTGCTGATCCTGTTCGCGCCGGCTTGGGCCGCCGCGCAGGAGCAGGCGTCTGGCGAACAGAAAAAAGTTGTGGTCACCCTGGAGCAGGCGTCTGGCGAACAGAAAGGACTTATCTTCACCCTGGAACAGGCGTCTGGCGAACAGAAAAAAGTTGTCTTGAACCTGGAGGGGGCCATCAAACGGGCACTGGAGGTGGACGATCGGATCAAAGAGTCTCGGTCCGACGTGGATGTATTTCGGGGCAAGCGAGCGCAGGCCGACGGGGCCCAATGGGCGCAGCTGACTGCCAACGCGTTCACGGGCCCGTCCCCCGAGTCGGACCTTCGAAGTTCCAGGGGAATTATCGACTCCGCGTCGGACACCTCGGATCCGGTGATCAACGGTATCTTCGGCCGAGCCCAGATCCTTCTGGTCCAACCGCTGTACACCTTCGGGAAGATCAGTTCCTTTCGCGAGGCGGCCGGCCGGGGTGTCCGGGCGAGCGAAGCGGCGGTGAGCGTGACGGCCTCCGAGGTCGTTTTGCAAGTGAAACAGGCCTATTCCGGGGCTCTGCTGGCGGCTGATATTCGGGAGTTCCTCGTGGGGCTCAAGGACGAGCTGCAAAGGTCCCTGGACAGTGCCGAACGGCGATTCGAAGCGGGGTCTGCGGCAGTGACCCTGGGTGATCTCTACCAGCTCCGCGCGTTCGTGGCGGGGCTTGCGAAGGGCATCGCGGATGCCGACCAGGGAGATCGGCTGGCCCGAGACGCGCTCCGCACGCTCCTCCAATTGCAGGAGGGAGCCCAGATCGAATTGGCGGATAAGAAACTGACCCCGATCACGACGGACGTCAAGAGCGTGACGGAGTATGAGCGCGTTGCGGGTGAAATCCGCCCGGAGTTCACGCAGCTCAGGGAAGGGATCAAGGCGCGGGAGGCCCTGGTGCACGCGTCGATCGCCGACCTGTATCCGGTGTTTTACGCGGCATTGGTCGCGGATGTGGCCGGGGCGACGAACCGGGAACTCAGCCACGTTCCCATCATCACCGATCCGCTACAACACTATCAGGGTGGCGTGGTCGTTGGAATCAATTGGACTTTCGACTTTGGAATCAAACAGGGGAAGATCGACGAGGCGCATGCGGAGTATACGAAGCTCCTCCACAAGCAAGATTTTGCCGAGTGGGGGATCCCTCTGCAGGTGCGGAAGGCGCACCAGGAGCTTGAGACCGCGGAAGAGAACATCAAGTCCACGGAGCAGGCCTTCCGGAACGCTCGGCGATGGCTGGTGACCGCCGTGGCGAACGTGGACCTGGGTATCGGGGATGTCCGCGAACTCACGCAGGCGTTTCTCGCCTACGTGACGTTTCGCGTGGATAACTTTCGTGCGGTCTACAACCAGCAGATTGCCCTGGCCAACCTCGCCTATGCGACCGGCGAGGCGGTCCGGGGGTTCTCAGCGCGCCCATAGGGTACAGAGGGGCTGACCGCAATCCTGAGGGTCATCAGGAGGGAGAACATGGCGGGGGCGATTCGGAGGGCCTTGATCCTTTACGGGATAAGCGCCTTGGTCCTTTCTTCCGTCTCCTTTGCACAGGCTGGGGCGACAGCCCAGGTGAAGGGGACGATCGACAAGGTCCTGGAGATCTTGCGGGACCCGGCGCTGAAGGCGCCGGACAAGGCGGAGGTGCGGCGGAAGAAGCTGAAGGAGGTCATCTATCCGCGCTTTGACTTCTTGGAGATGGCGAAGCGCTCGCTGGGCATGCATTGGCGTAACCGCACCCCCAAGGAGCGGGAGGAGTTCGTGAGCCTCTTCGCCGATCTGTTGGAACGATCGTACTACAAGACCCTCGAATCCTATACCGATGAGGAGATCCTCTATACCAAGGAACAGGTGGAGGACAAGTTCGGGCTCGTGGTCACCAAGATCGTGAGCCGGAAGGAGAACATCGATATCCCCATCGAATACAAGCTCCTCCGCCAAGACGCCCAGTGGCTGGTGTACGACGTGGTGATCGAGGGCGTGAGCATGGTGAGCAACTACCGGAGCCAGTTCAACCGTATCATCGAGACCTCATCGTACGCTGAGCTCGTCAAACGGATGCGGGTCAAACAGGAGGACGAGGCGCTCGGCACCGCGCCCACTCCTAAGCAGACTCCTAAGCAGAAAAAATAGGTGGAGGTCCAAGGAGGAGCAATAGCGGTCATGGCCCGGCGGTGGTCTCGTGTGATCTCCAGATATCCCCGTGTCGTCTTGCTCCTGACCAGTCTGCTCGCCGTCCTCTCGTTTGTGACGGCGGTGGCGTGGCTCGAGATTCGTCCGAGCCGGACAGAGCTGGTCTTCGGCAATGAACGGCTCATCCAGCTGCAACAGGCCTATAGGCGGGCGTTCGGAGACCGGGACGGCATCGTCATTGTGGTGGACGCCTCGGACCTCGCCCGGGCCAAGCAATTCGTCTCCGCCCTGGCCGAGCGACTCCAGGGGGATCGGGAGCACATCGCCGAACTCTTCTATCGAGCAGACCCCGCCCCCTTCGAGACCCACGCCCTCCAGTACCTGTCCCCAGCCGAGCTCGAGACGCTTCACCGCAAGATCGAGGACCATGCAGCGCTGATCCGGGATATCGCCACCACCCCGGGGATCAGCACCCTGTTTGCCGGAATCAACCGGGAGATGGGTGAGGCCCTGGTCGGGCATTTCTTTACCGGCTTCTTGGAGGGGGAGAAAGAAACGGGGCGGGCGGACCTCGGCCTGTTGAATGCCCTGCTCCGGCGGCTCGGCGACGCGTTGAGCGGTTCCGGCTCCTTCGTCTCTCCGTGGGGCGATTGGCTGGGTGCGGGAAAAGAGCCGGTGTCGGAGGGCTATCTCCTCACTGAGGACAAACGGTACCTCGTCCTCCTGGCCAAGATCCGCGGGACGAACGAACAGACCTTGGTGCCCAAGCGCGAGGCGATCCAGCGGATCCGTGCCACCCTGGCCGAGATCGGTCACGCCTACCCGGGGATTCAAGCGGGGGTGACGGGCCCTGACGCCCTGGCATCGGATGAGATCGTGACGGCCCAGCGGGATTCGACGTTAGCGACTTTCCTCTCCTTCACGATTAGCATCGCCCTCTTTTTCCTCTTGTGGAAGGGATTGGCCGTCCCCCTCCGGGCCATCCTCAGCGTGGCCGTGGGGATCTGCTGGACCGTGGGATTCACGACGCTCACCGTGGGCTCCCTCAATATCCTGTCCGCCATGTTTGCTCCGATCCTCATCGGTCTGGGGGTCGATTACAATATTTATTTCCTGGAACGGTACGGGGAGGAGCGCGCCAAGGGTCGCAATCCTTTCGATGCGCTGGAGGGCACCTTCCGGTCAGTGGGGGGGCCCACCGCGACAGGGGCGCTCACCACGGTGGTGGCGTTCTACAGCCTCACCCTCACCAACTTCAAGGGGCTCGTGGAGATGGGCTTCATCACGGGGAGTGGCCTGCTCCTCTGTCTTCTCAGCGCGTTTACCGTGTTCCCCGCCCTCCTGATCCTCCGCGAGCGGGCCAAGGGGGCCTGGCTTACCTCGAGGTCTGCAACGTTTTTCGTCGTCCTGGAGCGGTGCAGTCACCGTCCCTGGATCGTCATCGCGGGAGCGGCGCTGCTGGCCTTGGCCTCGCTCCCCGCCCTGGGCAAGATTCAGCTCGATTTTAACCTGCTGGAGCTTCAGGCGAAAGGGACCGAGTCCGTAGATTGGGAACTCCGCCTCCTAGAGGGCGGAGGGACGTCGACGTGGTATGGCGTCGTCCTGGCCAAGTCCCCGGAGGAGGTGAGGGCCAAGACCGCTCGGCTGGAAGCCCTTCCGTCAGTGGATCGGGTCCAGTCGATCTTCTCGTTCTTGCCGAAGGAGCCGGAGCGAAAGCTGGGCGCGATCCAGGCGCTCGGGACCCCTCTGGCCAAGCTTCCCCCCACTTTTGGCGGACTGGAACCGGTGGATCTCGAGGCGCTCGGGGCGACATTAGAACGGATCCGATTCAAGCTGGGGGACAAAGAGCGCTTCACCTCGGCATCCGATAGCGACCTCGAGGAGGGGCGGCGACTCCTAGATGCGCTGCGGGCTCGGCTGAAGGCGGGCAAGCCTGCTGAGCTCCGCCAGTCCCTGGCTGCATACCAAACCGCACTCTTTGCCGACTTCGAGCAAAAGATCACCATCCTCCGGAGCAATCTCGAGTCGGGTCCGATGACCCTCGCCGACCTTCCGCGCCAGCTCACGGATCGGTTCATCGGCAAGGAGGGGACCTATCTCCTCAGGGTGTTTCCGCAGGGGAACATCTGGGGGCGGGAGGCCGTCCAACAATTCGTGCGAGAGGTGCGGTTGGTGGACCAGGACGCCCTGGGCGATCCCATCAGCGCCTGGGAGCATGGGCAGAACATGGAGAAAGGGTACCTCCTGGGGGGGTTGTATGCCGGGATTGCGATGCTCGTGGTCATCCTCTGGTCCTTCGGCAGCGTCTCGCACCTGATGCTGGCCCTGGTTCCCCTGGTCGTGGGCATTGCCTGGACCCTGGGTCTCATGGAGCTTTTCAGCATTCACTTCAATCTGGCCAATCTCATTCTCCTCCCGCTCATTGTGGGCTACGGCATCATCAATGGTCTCCAGATCGTGAAGCGGTATCAGTCGGAAGGGAGGAGGGGTTCTATCATCGCCAACAGCACCGGTCGGGCGGTCTTTCTGTCCTCCGCCACCTCCATGGCGGGTTTTGGAAGCCTGATGGTGGCCAGCCACCGGGGGATCTTCAGTCTCGGCTCTCTCCTGGCCGTGGGGGTGGGCAGCGTCCTCTTGGCCTCCCTGACAGTCCTCCCGGCCCTGCTCTGGGCCCTCTCCGGCGTGAGAAAGAGCAGACAGGGGTCCTTGCAGCTCAAGCAATCAGGGGGTGAAGAGGAGCGCCTCCATCAACGGAGCCGTGTGAAGTGAGGCGGTGGGTCGTCATCCTGGGGCTGGTATTGCTCTTGCCGGGCTCGGTGCGGGCGAGTGATGGGAAGCCCGTCGATCGGGTCCGGGATACCTTGGAGAGTGCGCTACGCATCCTCAATGATCCCGCCTTGCAGGGTCCGGAAAAGAAGGAGGCGCGAAGACAGCAGGTCCGGAGGCTCATCGCTTCCCGCTTCAATTATGCGGAGATGGCGGAGCGCTCGCTGGATTCGCACTGGGTCAAGCTGACTCGCGAGCAGCGTCAGGCCTTCGTGGCCCTCTTCGGAGAGCTTTTCGAACGATCCTATAGCCGCCTGGTCCTCAATTCACTGCCGGATCAGCAGATTACCTATGCGGGGGAGACGGTGAACGGGACGCGAGCCGTGGTCAAGACGGTCATGGTCGACAAGCGGGGCGACCGGCTGCCGGTCGATTATCAGTTGCAGCGCCCCAAGGCGCAGTGGGAGCTGTCCGATGTCGTGATCGATGGCGTGAGCATCGTCAACAATTATCAGTCCCAGTTCAACAAGATCATCCAGACCTCCTCCTTCGATGATCTGGTCAAGAAGATGCGTATCAAGCGCGAAGAAGAATAGGCAGATCTTGGGCTTCATAGTCATCGTGGTCAGAGCCGGTGCATGAGGCCGCTCCGCAAGCCGGTGCTGCTTGCGATGGTCATGGTGGTGCTGTTTCCAAGAGCGGTATCGGCGGCGGAGCCAGGCCCGGAGTCGGCTGCCAAACAGGAGGAGGCGGGTGCGACATCGCCGAGAGACCTGTTCAAACTCCGCGCCCAGGAGATCGGCATCGCGGCCGGATATGGGGCCGCCATTGAGAGATTCTTGTTCCTTCCGATCGGAGAGACCACCGCGGAGGACCTGCAGGAAGTCAAGTACGTCTACGTGGCACCCCGCTGGGGCATTGGCATCAGCGACCCCCTGGGAGGAGATGCCTGGTACCGGGGCAACTTCGAACTGTTGGCGGAGGGGGCATTCTACATCCCGTTCGAGCCCACGGACGGCTTTGGGGGGGGAATCACGGCGATCTTCCGGTACAACTTCCTCCCCGAGGGTCGGCTGATTCCCTTTGTGGAAGCCGGGCCAGGCATTCTCAGTACGGACTTCGATCTCCAAAACCACGTAGATGGCCTGAATTTCGTCTTCCAGGCGGGGCTCGGGTTTCATTGTTTCCTTTCAGAACGAACGGCCTTGACGGCCGAGGGTCGGTTCCATCATATCTCCAACGCCGGTATCGCCGACCCGAACCGCGGGCTCAACTCGGTCATGTTCCTGATCGGGGTCACGACCTTCTTGAAGTAACCAGCTGAATGGGTACAGTCCGATGCTCAACGATTCTATTGGGCGGGCACAGGAGTATCTCCTGAGCCTGCAACATCCCGAGGGGTACTGGCTCGGCGAACTCGAGGCGGATAGCACCCTGACCTCGGAGTACATCATGCACCGCCACTTCCTGCGCCGGGTGGATCGGGACCGGGAACGCAAGGCGGCGAACTACCTGAAGGCCAAGCAGCTGCCCGATGGAGGATGGGATCTCTTTCCGGGAGGCGCAAGCGATATCAGTGCCACGGTGAAGGCCTACTTCGCCTTCAAGCTCATGGGGTACTCACCCGACGACGCCTGTATGCGCCGGGCCCGGGAGAACATTGTCGCCAAGGGCGGCGTGACCAAGGCTAACGTCTTCACCAAGATCGCCCTGGCCCTGTTCGGACAGTATGACTGGCGGGGGGTCCCCAGCATGCCGGTCGAGATCATCCTCTTCCCCCGCTGGTTCTACTTTAACCTCACCGAGGTCTCGTACTGGTCCCGAACGGTCATCGTCCCCCTCCTGATCCTGATGGATCTGAAGCCGGTCTGTTCGATCCCGGCGGCGGCCAGCATCGATGAGCTGTACGTGCCGTCCCGGGCCGCGGCCGATCTGCGATTCCCCCGCAGTGAACGACTCTTCACGTGGAAGAACTTTTTCATCACGCTCGATCGGTTGCTCCACGGACTCGAGCGCTGGACCCCCCGCCCCTTCCGGGCGCGGGCGCGACAGCAGGCCTTAGCCTGGATCTTGACGCGGATGGGGCCCGGGGGACTCGGGGGAATCTATCCGGCCATGGCCAATGCGGTGATGGCGCTCCACACCTTGGGCTACTCCGAGGACCACCCCAAGATGGCCGAAGGCTTGAAGGAGATCGAACTCTTGGGGATCGAGGAGGCCGATCGCTTCCATCTGCAGCCGTGTCTCTCACCCGTCTGGGATACCCCGCTGGCGGTGAACGCCTTGGTCGAATCTGCCCTGCCCCGGGACCATCCCGCGCTCCTCAGGGCCGCTACGTGGCTGCTCCAGCAGCAGATCCTGCGGCGTGGCGACTGGCAGGTGAAGCGGCCGGAGCTGCCTGCGGGGGGATGGCCGTTTCAGTTTCGGAACGACTTCTATCCCGACACCGATGACAGCGCCATGGTGCTGATGGCCCTCAAGAAGATCGCGCTCCCGGATCGGGCGGACATCCGGCAGGCCATCGAGATCGGACTCGAGTGGTTTCTCGGGATGCAATCGAAGAGCGGGGGGTGGGGCTCTTTCGATGTGGACAACACCCGGCTCCTCTTGAATAACATCCCCTTCGCCGACCATGGTGCCTTGCTCGATCCGCCCACCGAGGATCTGGCGGGACGCGGGCTGGAGATGCTCGGGACCTACGGTGAGACGCGGGTGCATCCCCGGGCGGCCCGAGCGTTAGGCTTCGTCAAGCGCACCCAAGATCCGAGGGGCGGCTGGTATGGACGATGGGGGGCCAACTATATCTACGGGACCTGGTCGGTGCTGCGCGGGCTCCAGGCCATTGGTGAAGACCTCAACGCCCCGTATGTCCGGTGGGCCGTTCGATGGCTCGAGAGTTGCCAGAATGCGGACGGCGGCTGGGGGGAGACCCTGCTGAGCTATGCGGACCCCACCCTCGCCGGCAAAGGCGAGAGCCTCCCCAGCCAGACTGCCTGGGCCCTCCTCGGCCTCCTCGCGGCCGGAGAGGCGGAGAACCCGGCGGTGGCGAGAGGGATACGGTTTCTCATCGAGACGCAGCGATCGGACGGCTCGTGGGACGATCCCTTCTGGAACGCGACCGGCTTTCCCCGCGTCTTCTTCCTCAAGTATCACCTGTACCCGGTGTATTTCCCCCTCTGGGCGCTCGGCGTCTACCGGAGCGCGCTCCAACGGGATGGCTGACCCTCGGGTAGCCCCCACTCTTTCTCCTTTTCAAGTCGACGGCTTGACAGCATGTAATCATGGTGTCATACTGGAGACGTACCCCTCTCTACCGAGACCCTATGAAGCGGACGCAGATTCAGCTGGACGAACGTACCTACGAAGCATTGCGGCGACGCGCCTTTGAAAAGGGGTGTTCGATCTCCGCCCTTGTGCGTGAGCTCCTGGCTCACGCCCTGGGAGCGCGCAGGGCCAGTCGGCGACCCACCATGAGGGACTTCAGCTTTATCGGTGCCGGGCGTTCCCGCCAGGATCGATTCTCCCCCGTCTCCGAGCGGCATGACGAGGCGCTAGAAGAGGCTCTGGCAAAGAAGCGTCGTCGATGATCTTCCTGGATACCTCTGCCATCTACGCGATGGCCGACCGAGGCGATCCCCGACATGCGGAGGCCACCGAGCGATTTCGTGCAGCCATCGCTTTGGGCGAAGCGATCCTGACCCACAACTACGTCCTGGTGGAAGCGATGGCTTTAATCCAGAGCCGGCTGGGCCTGGAACCGGCGCTCAAACTGGCTCACGATTGTCGCGCCTTCGATATCGAATGGGTGGACGAGGCGATGCACGAAGAGGCCGTTCGTCGCTTGGCTCGTGCTCGGAAGCGCCAGGTCAGCCTGGTGGACCACGTGAGCTTCCTCGTCATGCGGCGCCGGGGTGCTCGAACGGCGCTGGCCTTTGACCCAGATTTTGAGGACGAAGGCTTCGAGTTATTCGACGAGCGTGGGTGAACGCTTACGCCTTCCTCAAGTATCACCTGTACCCGGTGTATTTCCCCCTCTGGGCGCTCGGCGTGTATCGGCGCACCCTCCACGAATCACCTCGTGAAGGGTAACAACCGATTCCTGGTCATGAAGGGGAAGACCGATATGGCGACCTGCAAAATCTCCTGGACACGATGGAAGAGAATTGTTATAAGTTTTGTCAACGACTATGATGCCGCTGCATTGCTGATCCAGGGTCGTGATCCAAGGGGATGGATTGGAGGATTTCATGCCACTCGTGGAGAAGAACGTTTCAATCCAGGAACCGAAGGGCAAGCTCGGAGTGTTACTCGTTGGCTTGGGGGCGGTGTCCACCACCTTCATTGCCGGGGTGGAAGCGGTCAAGAGAGGGCTCGCGGAGCCGATCGGATCGCTCACGCAGATGGGGACGATCCGTTTGGGAAAGCGCACGGAATACCGTTCCCCCTGCCTCAAGGATTTTCTCCCTTTCGCGGCCCTGAAGGACCTCGTCTTCGGTGCCTGGGATGTCTTTCCCGACAGCGCCTATCAGGCGGCCGTCAAGGCCGGGGTGCTTGAGCACTCGCTGTTGGACGAGGTCCGGGAGCCGCTGGAACGCATCACGCCGTGGAAAGCCGCCTTCGACCAGTTCTATGTGAAGCGCCTGAGTGGCCCGCATATCAAGGAGGCGAAAACCAAGTGGGAGTTGGCCAAGGAGATCATGCGTGACATCAATGCCTTCAAGAAGGAACACGGCCTGAAGCGCTGTGTGATGATCTGGTGCGGCAGCACGGAGATTTTTCTCCAGGAGAAACCGGTCCATGGAACACTCGCCAGTTTTGAGCGGGGCCTGAAAGAAAACGACATCGACATCCCGCCGAGCCAGATCTACGCGTACGCGGCGCTTTCCCTCGGGATACCCTTTGCGAACGGGGCGCCTAACCTCACCGTGGACATCGGGGCCTTGCAGGAGCTGGCGCGGAAAAGGAGAGTCCCGATTGCGGGCAAGGATTTCAAGACCGGTCAGACGCTGATGAAGACCATCGTGGCCCCAGGATTGAAGGCCAGGCTGCTGGGGCTTTCCGGCTGGTTTTCGACCAACATCTTGGGAAATAGGGATGGGGAGGTTTTGGACGATCCCGACTCCTTCAAGACCAAAGAGGAATCCAAGCTCTCGGCTCTCAACCACATCCTTCAACCCGGGCTCTATCCGACCCTGTACGGCCGGTTCACGCACATGGTGCAGATCAACTACTATCCGCCCCGCGGTGACAATAAGGAGGGCTGGGACAATATTGACATCTTCGGCTGGCTGGGATATCCAATGGAGATCAAGATCAATTTCCTCTGTCGCGACTCGATTTTGGCGGCACCGATTGTGCTCGATCTTGTCCTCTTTTTGGACCTGGCCCAGAGGGCTGGTATGCGCGGCGTGCAGGAGTGGCTCTCGTTTTATTTCAAGAGCCCCATGACGGCGCCAAGTCTCTATCCCGAGCACGACCTCTTTATCCAGCTCATGAAGTTGAAAAACACCCTTCGGTATTTGCGTGGGGAAGAGTTAATCACCCATCTGGGTGTGGAATACTATGACTAAGCCATGCATCACACGGTCACGTTCCACGATCTCCTCGCGGGTCGTCATCGCCGATGACCAAGAGACAGGGTTCGACCAGGGGCAAGCGGCCGATAAGGCGGTGATTATTGCCGCGGGCCGCGGGAGTCGTCTGCGGGGGGACGGGATGCTGAACTGTCCTAAACCGCTCGTGCAGGTGGGTGGACTGGCTCTGCTCGAGCGGACCATCCTCACCTTGGGAAAGGCCGGGGTCAGCGAGTTTCTCGTCGTCATCGGCTACCGGGGCGAGGAGATCCGACGCCGGATTACCGAAAAGAAGTTGCCGGTGACGATCGAGTGGATTGAAAATCCCGAGTGGGAAAAGCAGAATGGCCTGTCCGTCCTGGCGGCGGACGGTCGCGTGCAGGGACCGTTCCTGCTCACCATGTCCGACCATCTCTTCTCAGTGGAGACCGTCAGGCGCTTGGCCCATACTCCCATCGCTGAAGGGGAAGTGATCCTCGTTGTCGACCGGGGCGTGCGGGCGGTGCCCGATCCCGAGGATGCCACCAAGGTGCGTGTTCGAGGCCACCATGTCGTGGCCATTGGGAAAGACCTCGGCGATTACAACGCCATCGATACGGGGCTCTTCTTGTGCACTCCTGCCCTCTTCGCTGCGCTCCGGCGGTCCCAAATTCAGGGCGACTGTTCTCTCTCCGATGGAATCAGAAACCTGGCCGAACGAGAGCGGGTGAGGATTCTGGACATCGAGGGAGATTTCTGGCTGGACGTGGATACGAAGGAGACACTGGCGCTTGCCGATCAACTCCTCTTTCAACAGCTCACCAAGCCTGAGGATGGCGCTCTCGCCAAAAGACTGAACCGCCCTATTTCCCTGTGGGTGACAAGATTGCTGGCCCGGACGCCTGTCACACCCAATCAGATCACGCTGGGCCTGCTCGTGCTGGGAATGGTGGCTGCCGTGCTCTTTGCGCAGGGGAACCGCGTATTGATGATCTTGGGTGCCCTCTTATTTCAGGCCCAATCCACCCTGGACGGCTGTGACGGCGAAGTTGCCCGGCTCAAGTTCCAAGAATCGCGCTTGGGCGGCATCCTCGACGTTGTCGCTGACGGTCTCGTCACGGCGGCAGGCTTTTTCGGGATAGGCCTCGGAGTCAGCCACCAGAGCAGCGAGTCCCTATACGCCTTATTGGGCGCTATCGCCGGAGGCGGAACCCTCGCCTGCACCGGCTTATTGTTCTTGCTCACTCACCGCTCCGGCGATTTCTGCGGGTCCTTTCGCTCTTTTTCTCCCTTCAAGGGAACTCTCGCAACAGACGACAGGGTGCCCACTCGATTTTTGCGAGGATTGACGCGTGCCCTGGACAGCCTTTCTCGAAGGGACTATACGTATCTCGTGCTGCTCTTGGCTCTGGTTGGCTACCTATCGTATTTTCTCTGGATGGCGAGCGTGGGGATTGTCGTCTATTTTCTCGGCCTCTCCGTCCTCTACGGAGCGTCCTTTGTTTACGATTAAGCCTATGACGTCCCGGCGGCCGCGTGCGGCAACTCTCGCATGTTGGCCTCGCTGGCGAGTCGCCGGCGGGGGGATGGCCTCTGTCAGCCTTCGCGCTGCATCCGTTGGCCTGATCCCATCTGGCAGGTCTTCCGGGACCGAGGAGAAGGAATGATCACTAAGAAAATCACGCTGAAGATGGCGATGGCGGGCGTGACTAAGCTGGTCAGGCAGAAGACGCTTGGTGGCACCTTCTTTTTGAATCTGGAGGTCACCAAGCACTGCAATGCCCGCTGTGACTTCTGCGACTACTGGAAGACCAAGAAAGAGGCTCGGATAACCGACTATCTTCCCATCGTCAAGAAATTCGATCCCATGTATATCAACATTACCGGGGGCGAGCCGCTCCTGCGAAAGGACTTGCCCGGTATTGTGAGACGTATCAAGGAAAATATGGGGTTCATCTACATCCAGCTGATCACCCATGGCCAACTCTTGACCGAAGAAAAAGGGGTCGAGCTTTGGGAGGCAGGAGTGGACCAGATCACCTTTTCCCTCGATTTCCCCTCTGAGCGCCATGACCTCTCCCGCGGTATCCCGGGCCTCTTCAACCACATCGTGGCCGTGATCCCTAAACTGCAAGCCCGCGGGATTGACAACATCGGCTTTAACACCTTCATCATGCGGGACAATTTGGATGATATCATTCCCATCGCCCATCTCGCCAAGCGCCTCGGCGTTTGCGTCTCCTATTCCAGCTACTTCGAAGGAAAGGCCAATAACCGTACTCACACCATCGTGGGAGACGACTTGAAAAAACTCGAGGGCGTCGTTGAAGAACTCGTGCGGTTGAAGCGGACGCTGCGCAACATCCGAAATTCCGACTTCTATCTGCGCAGGATCCCTCCGTATTTCAAGGGGGGGGTTCCCGGCTGTCAGGCCGGGCTCAAGTGGCTCCAGGTCACCCCCGATGGCTACTTGAAGCGCTGCTCGGAATTCCCCGTCGAAGCGCATTGGACCGAATACACGCCCGACACGTTTGAACCCACCGACTGCACCGCCTGCTGGTTTTCCTGCCGCGGCGAGGCCGAGGCCCCGCTCACCCTTGGCCGCATCATTGAACTGAACCGGTGAAGATCCCATCCTCCGTGTGGGCATTTTCCGAGCTG
>JAHFDE010000009.1 GCA_023249165.1 Candidatus Methylomirabilota bacterium
AGCGGGAAACGGGATTTGAACCCGCGACCCTCGCCTTGGCAAGGCGATGCTCTACCACTGAGCTATTCCCGCCTGGAAAGAGGACCCACGAGATAAAAACGGCCTGGAAACCAGGCGATTTATAACATACCGTCGCCCCCTACGCGAGTCAAGCCCTTTCTCGGTTTTCACGCGTCTCCACCGCTCCGATTTCTATTCGAGGGCGTCTCACCCTCCCCATCACCCGAGGCGCATGGCCCGGACGACCGCCTCCAGCTTCGCCTCCACGGTCTGAAGGGGGGGTGCAGACATCAGCGCCGTCTGCGGATCCTTCAGACCATGGCCGGTGAGGACACAGACCACGCGGGCGCCGGCGGAGACCCTCCCCTCCCGACAATACTTCATGAGGCCCGCCACCGCCGCTGCCGAGGCCGGCTCGCAATAGACGCCCTCACGCTCTGCCACCCGTCGGTAGGCGCTGAGGATCTCCTGATCCGACACGGTCCCAACCGCTCCCTGGGACTCCTCGATCGCCCCCAGGGCCGGCTTCCAGCTGGCCGGGTTGCCAATCCGAATAGCTGATGCGACGGTCTCGGGGTGCCGCACCACGCGCCCGAGGACCAGTGGGGCCGCTCCCTCGGCCTGCCAACCGATCATCCGGGGCAGAGTGCTGATCGCGCCCGCCTCCCGGTACTCCCGAAAGCCCTTCCAGTACGCACTGATGTTCCCGGCATTGCCGACCGGGATACACACGAGGTCGGGGCTCTCCCCGAGCTGCTCACAGACCTCAAAGGCGGCCGTCTTTTGCCCCTCGATGCGGAACGGGTTCACGGAATTCATCAGGGCGACCGGAAACCGCTCCGAGACCCCCCTGACGATCTCGAGGGCCTCGTCGAAGTTACCCTGAAGCTGGATGAGCGTCGCTCCGTGCATGATCGCCTGCGAGAGTTTTCCGAGGGCGACGGCGCCCTGTGGAACGACCACAATGGCGCGGCACCCCGCGCGGGCGGCATACGCGGCCGTCGACGCAGAGGTGTTTCCGGTGGAGGCGCAGATCACCGCGGTCGCCCCTGCCTCCAGCGCCTTGCTGATGGCGACCGTCATCCCCCGATCCTTGAACGAGCCGGTGGGATTGGCCCCCTCAACTTTCAGGTAGAGCTCCACCCGGATCCCGAGGGTATCCGCGAGTCGCTCCGCCCGAATCAGGGGGGTATTTCCCTCGTACAGGGTGATGACCGGCGTCCTCTCTGTCACCGGCAAGAACTTCCGATACTGATGTATGACGCCGCGCCACATGGTCGTTAGTGTCCGATGTCCGACGTCCTATGTCCGAGGTCCGAGATCGATGTCGCCAGTCCGAAGTCCGATGTCTGGGGTCCGATGTCCTCAGTTCGGGGTCCGGTGTCCGATGTCCGATGTCCGAAGTCAGGAGGTAGACAAGTCACTCACGGTTCTCTTGCGACGTCGGACGTCGGACCTCGGACTTCGGACATCCTCAGGATTCTTCGACCCGGAGGCAGACCGTCCTTCCCGACACCACGTCGAGGGCATCGATCTCTGCCAGCGCCCTGCGCATGGCCCCCTCTACCGCCTCGTGGGTCATCATCACGACCGGGACACTCGCCCGGGCATGCCGGCCCTTCTGGATCACCGAGGCGATCGAGATGTCGTGACTGCCCAGGATCCCCGAGACCTTCGAGAGGACCCCCGGCTTGTCGACAGCCATCACCCGGAGGTAATAGCGAGTCCGGACCTCAGCCATCGGCCTGATCTTCAGGCCCTCTTCGGCGATCGCCGGAATATGGGAGGGCCGCGACGGACGCTGATAGAGGATGTTCTGGGCGATCTCGACGACGTCGCTCACCACGGCGCTCGCCGTGGGCATCTGGCCGGCCCCCCTGCCGTAAAACATCAGCGATCCGGTGGCGTCCCCGACGATGTAGACGGCGTTAAAGACACCACCCACGGAGGCGAGGAGATGGTCCTCGGGAATCAGGGTGGGATGGACCCTCACCTCGATCTCGCCGTCGGTCTCTTTCGCAATGGCCAAGAGCTTCACCCGGTACCCCAGCTCCTTCGCGTACTGGATGTCGTCCGGGTCGATCCCGCGGATTCCTTCCACATGGATCGCGTTGAAGTCCACGGAGCCCCCGTAGGCGATGGAGGCCAGGATCTGGAGCTTGTGAGCCGCATCGATGCCATCGATGTCCAGGGACGGGTTCGCCTCGGCGTAGCCCTGGTCCTGCGCCTCTTTCAGGACCTCGGCGAACGGGGCCCCCAGCTCGGTCATCTTGGTCAGGATGTAGTTACATGTTCCGTTGACAATACCCTCAATGGAGTGGATCCGGTTGGCCACCAGGCCCTCTCGGACGGCCCGGATGATTGGAATCCCCCCGCACACGCTGGCCTCAAACCCCAGATCCACCCGCTTCTCGGCCGCCGCCCTGAACAGCTCGAGGCCATGGGTGGCCAGCAGGGCCTTGTTGGCGGTGACCAAGTGCTTGCCACTGCGCAGCGCGGCGAGACTCACCTCGCGGGCCGTCGTCGTCCCGCCGATCAGCTCGATGACGATGTCGATAGCGGGGTCCTCGATGATCTCGCGTGCGTCCGTCGTGAGGATCTTGGGGTCCACCTCGACATCCCTCGGCCTCGTGAGGTCGAGGTCGGCGATCCGTTTCAGTCGGAGCCGCGCGGCCAGGCGGCGCTGGAGCAGCGAGGCCTGCCCTTTCAGGAGCTTGACGACGCCCGTGCCGACCGTCCCGAAACCGACCAGACCGATGTTGATGGTCTTCATTCGTCCTCCCTCACCCTTGACGAAGCAGGGTGGGCAGGGAGCCGCGCCAGGCCTGATCGAGAGCGGCCACGGGAAGATCCATCGTGAACGTTCGACCTGTACAGAGGAATCGGGAGCCCCCTGTTCGCCCGAGGATCGTGATCGGAACCGCATGGCGCAAGGCGATCGCCTCGAGTCTGCCGAGATCGGCTTCCCGCAGGGAGAAGAGAATCCGGGACTGGCCCTCACCGAAGAGGAGGGCATCAGGCCGACCCGTCTCGGAAAGGTTGACCTCGACGCCAATGTGCCTTTCCGGCTCGCTGATACAACTTTCGGCTAACGCCACCGCGAGTCCCCCATCCGAGCAGTCGTGAGCCGATCGCACGAGGCCCGCCCGAATCGCCTCCAGACAGCATTGCTGGACCCGTCGCTCGAGATCCAGATCGATCGTCGGGGGCCGGCCCTGGATCAAGCCGTGATAGACCTTGAGGTATTCACTCCCCCCCAACTCTTCCCGCGTCTGACCCAACAAGACCACGACGTCCCCTGCCCCCTTCCAGCCCGGCGTGGTGGCATGGTCAATGTGGGCGAGAATCCCCAGCATCCCGACGATCGGCGTGGGGAAGATAGCCTGTCCCATGGTCTCATTATAGAAGCTCACATTGCCGCCGGTGACAGGCGTGCGCAGGGCGCGGCAGGCTTCGGCCATGCCGCGGACCGCCTCGGCAAACTGCCACATGATCTCGGGCCGCGTGGGGTCTCCGAAATTGAGACAGTTGGTGATCGCGACCGGCTCTGCGCCGCTTGTCACGACGTTCCGGGCCGCCTCGGCCACCGCGATCATTCCGCCGACACAGGGATCCAGAAAAACATACCTGCCGTTGCCGTCCATGGCCAGCGCAATACCCCGCTCGGTTCCCTTGAGGCGGAGCACCACGGCATCGGCGCCCGGGCCGACGACCGTGTTCAGAAAGAGCATGTGGTCGTACCGCTCCCACACGGTCGCCTTGCAGGCGATGGTGGGGGAGGCCAACAGCCGCAAGAGCACTTCCCCGCACTCCCGCGGCAGGGGGATCTGATGGAGGTCGAGGCGCTGGACCTCATCTTGCCAGGCGGGCCGGACAGCCGGTCGGCGGTAGACCGGGGCATCCGCCACGAGCCCCTTGACCGGGATCTCCGCCATGACCCGCTTGCCGTCCCGGACCCGCATCAGCCCGTCGGCCGTCACCCGGCCCACGACCACCGCATCCAGATCGTACCGCGCAAAGATCTTCTGCACGATCCGCTCGGCCCCCTCCCGCGCCACCAGCAGCATTCGCTCCTGAGATTCAGACAGCATCACCTCGTAAGGTGTCATCCCCTCTTCCCGCCGCGGCACGAGCCGGACGTCGATCTCCACGCCGGTCCCTCCGCGGCTGGCCATCTCGCAGCTCGAACAGGTGAGGCCGGCCGCCCCCATGTCCTGAATGCCGACCAGCGCATCGGTCCGCATCAGCTCCAGGCAGGCCTCGATCAACAGCTTCTCCCGGAAGGGATCCCCCACCTGCACCGTGGGGCGGCGTTCCTCACTCTTCTCATCGAAGGTTTCCGAAGCCATGGTGGCACCGTGAATGCCGTCCCGACCGGTCTTGGCCCCCACGTAGAAGACCGGGTTGCCGATCCCGCCCGCGCGGCCATAGAAGAGCTTGTCGACCGGGGCGATCCCGAGGCACAGGACATTGACCAGGGGGTTTCCGCTGTAGCACTCGGCAAAGCACACCTCGCCTCCGACGGTGGGAACCCCCACGGCGTTGCCGTACCCCGAGATCCCAGCCACCACGCCGCCCATGAGATACCGGTTCCGCGCGTCGGCCAGGGGGCCGAAGCGGAGGGAATCGAGCAGCGCAATCGGACGGGCGCCCATAGTGAAGATGTCCCGGATGATCCCACCCACGCCGGTAGCCGCGCCCTGGTACGGCTCAATGAACGAAGGGTGATTGTGACTCTCCACCTTAAAGACGGCAGCGAGGCCGTCCCCCAGATCGACCACCCCGGCGTTCTCCCCCGGCCCTTGCAGGACGGCAGGGCCGGAGGTGGGAAGGGTCTGGAGATGCACCTTGGAGCTCTTGTAGCTACAGTGCTCCGACCACATGACCGAGAAGATCCCCAGCTCCGTATAGGTCGGCTCACGCCCCAGGATGGCCACGACCTGCTCGTACTCCTCCCGCGTCAAGTTGTGCGCGGCAATGATCTCTTGAGTGATGGTCGACTCTTTCATACGATCACCGGGACATGGGGGAGGCCGTTCGACCAGAGCGCACGATCGACTCGAACAGGAGAAGGCCGCTGGTCGACCCGAGCAGGGCTTCCGCGGCTCGCTCCGGGTGCGGCATCAGGCCGAGGACGTTTCTCCCTTCGTTACAGACGCCAGCGATATTGTCCAGGGACCCGTTGGGGTTCGCTCCATCGGTAATCTCCCCGCCCGTTGTCGCATAGCGCAAGATGACCTGGCCCTTCTCGTTGAGCTGCCGCAGGGTTTCAGGGTCAACGTAGTAGCGCCCCTCGTTGTGATTGATGGGGACACGGAGGACCTGACCCGGGCGGCACGCGGTGGTGAAGGGTGTCGCCGTGTTCTCGACGCGGACGTGGACATGGCGACAGATGAAGGCAAGGCTCGTGTTTCTGAGGAGCGCCCCCGGCAAGAGTCCGGCCTCGCACAGCACCTGAAATCCATTGCAGATGCCGAGGATCAGTCCGCCGTCTTCAGCGTGCCGCTCCACCGCCTTCATGACCGGCGAGAATCGCGCAATCGCCCCAGTGCGCAGATAGTCTCCGTGGGCGAAGCCCCCCGGCAGGATGAGGCAGTCGTAGTCCTTGAGATCCTTCTCTTTATGCCAGATGAGATCCGCCTGCTGCCCCAGGACCCTTTCAACCACCCACTGGCAGTCCAGCTCGCAGTTGGACCCGGGAAAGACGATGATCCCGAATCGCACCTAACCCTCCTCCAGCTCGAACCGATAGTCCTCGATCACCGGGTTCGCCAGGAGTTTCTTACACATCTGCTCCACGCGCTTCGAGGCCTCTTCGCGGCTGACCCCGTTGAGGGTAACCACCATGAATTTCCCAACCCGCACATCCTTCACCCCGGCAAACCCGAGCGTCTCCAGGGCGCCCCGCACGGTCTCCCCCTGCGGATCGAGCACCCCCTTCTTTAGCGTCACATACACCTTCGCGCGTATCATGTCAGCTTCTCAGCAGTCAGCGGTCAACTGTCACCAAATTCCCAAGCTGTCAGCTGTCGGCTATCAGCTGTCAGCATTAGACCCCCTGGATCGCGGCGAGGGGAGGGCCGACCGCGGAGGCCGGCGCAACTCGCGCCCCGGCTGACCAGCCGACGACCGCGAGACACTCACGACCACCCGAAAGCGAATGGGCGCTGTCCAATCATCCGACCGCAACAAGATCCCCGTCACGATTAGTAACGGCTGCGAAGGGGCAACCACCATAAGCTGTTGCGCCAACGACGCGGAGGGCTTTCCCGAGCCTCCCTCCCTCCAGCTGTCAGCAAATTCCCTCAGGGTTTCTGCCGACTGCCGACGGCTCGACTGAGCTCGCCGAAGTCCGCGGACAGCTGGCTGCCGGTTATGCGCCGATACACCTCCTGATACGCCTCCTCGACCTTGCCGAGATCCCTGCGGAACCGGTCCTTATCCATCTTCTCCAGCGTCTCCTTATCCCAGAGGCGGCATCCATCAGGGGTGATCTCGTCGCCGAGCAAGAGCTGCCGCCGATGGCGCCCGAACTCGAGCTTGAAGTCCACCAGGATCAGCCCGCGCTTATCGAGAAACTTGCGGAGCAGGTTATTCACGACGAGGGCCCGTTTCCGGATGGCCCTCACCTCCCGGGGCGTAGCGAGGCCCAACAACCGGACATGATCGTCGTTGATCATCGGATCTCCGAGGGCATCGTCCTTGTAGAAGAACTCGAGCACGGGCGCTGGCAGGGGCTTCCCCTCGGGGAGACCCAGCCGCTTGGAGAGCGAGCCGGCACTGATATTCCGGATCACCACCTCGATCTTGATGATCGCGAGCCTCTTCACGAGCATCTCGCGGTCGTTCAGCTGCTTCACAAAGTGGGTCCGGACGCCGCGGCGCTCCAGGTACGTGAACAGGACCGAGGAGATCCGATTATTATAGACCCCCTTCTGCTCAATGATCCCCCGCTTCTGGGCGTTGAAGGCCGTTGCCTCATCCTTGAAGTACTGGATCAGGAGATCCGGGTCGTCGGTCTCGTACAGGATCTTGGCCTTGCCCTCGTAGATCTTCGTCCGCCGCTCCATGCCGCTTCCCTACAGCCCCAATCGGGCGAAGATGGTGTTGACATGCTCCAGGTACGGCGTGAGATCGAAGCAGGCGGCGACCTCATCGACCGAAAGGTGCCGCAGGACCTCCGGGTCCTGGAGCAGCACGGCCTGAAAATGCTCCCCCTTCTCCCAGGCCTTCGTGGCGCTGCGCTGAACCAGATCATGGGCCACCTGTCGGGCCACCCCCTTCTCGGTCAGGGCCAGGAGGACCCGTTGCGAGAAGAGGAGGCCTTGCGTCTGTTGGATGTTCCGTTCCATACGTTCCGGGTAGACCTGGAGCCCCTCCAACACTTCCCGCGCCTTCACGAGGAGGTAGTCGAGCACAATGGTGGAGTCAGGGAGGATGATGCGCTCCACCGAGGAGTGGCTGATGTCCCGCTCGTGCCAGAGGGGGACATTCTCCAGGGCCGCGATGGCATTCGCCCGAAGGACCCGGGAGAGTCCCGAGATCTGTTCACAGGTCACGGGGTTTCTCTTGTGCGGCATGGAGGAAGAGCCTTTCTGGGTTTCGGCGAAGGGCTCTGCCACTTCGGCAACCTCGGTCCGCTGCAGGTGGCGGATCTCGGTCGCGATGCCGTCTAGTGTCGCCCCGATGATGGCGAGCGTCCCGAGGAACTGGGCATGCCGATCCCGGGGGACGATCTGGCTCGATACCGGCTCGGGATTGAGCCCCAACCGCTCGCAGACATACGCTTCGATGGAAGGAGGGAGATGGGCATAGGTCCCGACCGCCCCCGAGACCTTGCCGGTGCCCACGGCTGCCTTGGCCTGGGCAAGCCGCTCCCGGTTCCGCAGCATCTCGCTATACCACCGAGCCACCTTGAGACCGAAGGTCATCGGCTCGGCATGCACCCCGTGGGTCCGACCGACTATGACGGTCTGCTTATGAATCCTGGCTAGCGTCTTGAGGGTCTCGAGCAGCGCGTCGCAATTCTCCAAGAGGATATCTGCCGCCTCCTGGAGCTGAAACGCCAGGCCGGTGTCCATGACGTCGGAGGAGGTCAAGCCGAGGTGGATGTAACGACTCGACTCACCGACCCGCTCCGCCACTGCGGTGAGGAATGCGATGACCTCATGCCGCACCGCCCGCTCCAGCGCCTCGATCCGACCGAGATCAAAGGCGGCCCGAGCCTTAATCTCCTCCAGGGCCTGGAGTGGAACCTTTCCCAACTGCGCCCAGGCCTCACAGGCGAGGATCTCGATCCGGAGCCACACCAAGAACCGATGCTCCGGCTCCCAGATCGCAGCCATTCTGGGGAGGCTGTAGCGGGGAATCATCGCTCGGTCCTCCTCACACGCGGCAATGCCACGGCGATATCACCCACAGGATTGCAGTGGAGACCCCTCGGGGTCAGACCGATGGAGAGGGTTGCAGGATGCGGCCGATGGAAACCAAGGCACACGCCCCGCCATCAAAAAGGGACTGGGTGAGCTGCCGGAGGCGCTCCGGCGTCACCTCCTCGATCCCCTGGATGATCTCCTCCAGCCCGAAGCAGCGGTTGAAGGCCATGTACATCCTGGCGAGACGGGTCATCCGGCTGTTGGTGCTCTCGAGGCCGAGGAGGAGATTACCCTTGAGCTGCTCCTTGGCGCGTCGGAAATCCGCGGGACGCACAGGCTCATCCCGAATCTTTCGGAGCTCCTCCTGGATGAGGTCTACCACCTCCTGATAGTGGTCGCTGCTGGTCCCCGCATAGACCACGAGGAGACCGCCGTCGCGGTAGGAGGCGCCGTACGAATAGATGGAGTAGACGAGCCCTCGCTTCTCCCGGATCTCCTGGAACAGGCGGGAGCTCATCCCACCTCCGAGGATCGTATTGAGGATCGACAGGGTGTAGCGGTCCCGGTGCGCGGTCGCGAGGCCATTGACCCCCAGGCAGAGGTGAACCTGGCTGAGATCCCGATCTTCATTCACCGCGGTCAGTCGCGAGACCGGGGGAGCGGTGAATCCGGCATGGGCACGACCGCCCCAGCCCCCGAACGCGGCCGCCGCGAGATCCACCAAGGCGTCATGGTCCAAGTCTCCGGCGGCGGAGATGATCGTCCGATCGGGCCGGTAGTAACGGTCCGTGTGCTTCACGATCTCATCCCGCCCGATCTGCCGGAGGGTCTCGCGCCACCCCAGGATCGGACGACCCAGAGGATGGTCCGCCCAGATGGTCTGGGCGAAGAGATCGTGAATCTGATCATCGGGGGCATCCTCCACCATCTTGATCTCCTGGAGGATCACCTCGCGCTCCTTTTCGATGTCGCTGGGATCGAGGCGAGCGTTGAGCAGCAGGTCTGCGAGGAGGTCCACGGCCAGCGGCAGGTGCTCGCCCAGGACCTTTGAAGAGAAGCAGGTGTACTCCCGGCTGGTGAAGGCGTCGAGCGTCCCCCCGACCGAATCGATGGCGGCGGCAATCTCCTCGGCACTGCGCTTTGCTGTCCCCTTGAAGGCCATGTGCTCGATGAAATGGGAGACCCCCGCCTGTCCCCTCTCCTCATCACGCGAGCCCACCTGGATCCACACGCCGATGGAGACGGACCGCATCGCCGGCATCTTCTCCGTCAGGACGACGACGCCGTTGTCGAGGACCGCCTTCTGGTACGAGACACGGGGCACCGCCATCGCTACCGCTTCCCCTCTCGGTCCCGAGCCATCTCCCGCTGGCCGCGGGATCCCCATTCCGTGGGCCGAGGTGGCCCTGCCTCTTCCCGATGCTCCGCCCCCTCAGCCCCCTGGGCCCGCAAAACTTCCTTCCGACTCAGCCGGATCTTCCCCGAGGGGTCGATCTCGATCACCTTGACCGTCACCTCATCCCCCTCGGAGAGGACATCCTGCACCCGCTGAATGCGATGCTCAGCGATCTGGGAGATGTGGAGGAGCCCGTCGGTCCCGGGCAGGATCTCGACGAAGGCGCCAAATTCCACGATCCGCTTCACCTTCCCCTTGTAGACCTTGCCCACCTCCGGCACCTCGACGATCCGATTGATAATGGCCATAGCCTTCTCCGCCGCCGCTTCGTCCATCGAGGCGATTTCGACCGTGCCATCATCCTGAATATCGATCTTGCAGCCGGTCTCCTCGATGATGCTGCGGATGACCTTGCCCCCCGGGCCGATCACCTCTCGGATCTTGTCTACCGGGATCTTCATGGTGAGGAGGCGGGGGGCATAGACGGAGAGGGTGGGGCGGGGTTCGGCCAACGTCTTCCCCATCTCGTCCAGGACGTGCATCCGGGCCTGGCGGGCCCGCTCCAACGCCTCGGCCATCAGGGCTGGTGTGACGCCCTGGACCTTCAGATCCATCTGAAGCACCGTAATGCCTTTCCGGGTCCCGGCCACTTTGAAGTCCATGTCGCCGAGATGGTCCTCCAGTCCCAGGATATCGGTCAGCACCGCGGACTTCTCCCCTTCCACCACCAGGCCCATGGCCACCCCGCCGACGGCCGACTTCACGGGGACGCCGGCGTCCATGAGGGCCAAGGTGGCTCCGCAGACGGAGGCCATCGAGGAGGAACCGTTACTCTCCAGGATGTCAGAGACGATCCGAATCGTGTACGGGAACTCCTCCGGGCTCGGGAGCACGGCGAGGAGCGCCCGTTCGGCTAACGTGCCGTGACCGATCTCCCGACGGCCGGGACCTCGGAGGAACCGAACCTCCCCCACGCTGAACGGCGGGAAGTTATAGTGAAGCATGAACCGTTTGAACCCCTCTCCTTCGATACTGTCCAGGCGTTGGACATCCTCGGAGGTTCCGAGGGTGGTGGTGACGAGTGCCTGGGTCTGGCCCCGAGTAAAGAGGGCCGACCCGTGCGTCCGGGGCAGCACACCGACCTCGCACGTGATCGGCCGCACCTCCCCAAGGCCCCGACCATCCGCCCGCTGTCCCTCCTCCAGGATCAGCCGCCGCATATCCTCGCTTTCGAGTCGCTCCAGGATCTCCTTCACCTGGACCTGAATCTCGGCCGGTTCGCCGGCGAAGGTCCGCAGGGTCTCTTTGGCAATCTCTTCACGCCGCGCCCGCTGAGCCTCCTTCTCCCTGAGCCTCACCAGCCCTCGAATGGGTTCGGTGGCAAGGGCGGAGACCCGCTCGAGCAGGGCGGGGTCCATGGGTGGGGGGGTGAATGTGGACTTCGGCTCGCCGACCAGAGCAGCCAGGGCCTCTTGCATCCGGATGATCTCGGCGCCAGCCTTCTGGCCAAAGGCAATCGCCTCGAGGATGATCTCCTCCGGCACCTCCCTGGCCCCCGCCTCGGCCATGATCACCGTATCGGTAGTTCCGGCAAGGACCAGGTCCAAGTCCGACTCCTGCATCTGCTTGTACGTGGGATTCAAGGTGAGCCGCCCCCCGACCCGGCCGACCCGAACGGCCCCGATCGGGCCCGAGAAGGGAACGGGGGCGACGGTCAAGGCCGCCGAGGCACCCACCATGGCAAGCACATCCGGATCATTCTCCTGGTCGGCGGACAACACCGTCGCGATGACCTGGACGTCGCGCCGGAAGCCCTTGGGAAAGAGGGGACGGATGGACCGGTCAATGAGGCGGGCGGCGACCGTCTCTTGATCCCGGGGTCGCCCCTCCCGTTTGAAAAAACCCCCGGGGATCATGCCGGCGGCGTAGGCCCGCTCCTGATAGTCCACGGTCAGGGGGAAAAAATCGAGTCCCTCCCGCGTCTCCTTCGCGGCCACGACCGTCACCAAGACCACCGTATCCCCGTACTGGACCCAGACCGCCCCGTCCGCCTGCCGGGCCACCCGGCCCGCCTCCAGGGAAAGCTGCCGTCCTTCGATCGCTATCTCCACGCGTTGAATCATCGCCCCCTATGCCTTTCTGTCACGTCAGCCAAAAAAGCCCGCGAGAGATGACCCTAAACTGCCATCTGCCGCGGGCGCTCTAACCACACCAGGGATTTGCCTCGATGAGAGACCACAGGCTCGCTAGCGCCGGATCCCCAATCGACCAATGACCTTCCGGTATCGCTCTGCATCCTTATTTTTCAAATAGTTGAGTAGCTTCCGCCGGCGGCTCACCATTCGAAGCAGACCCGTCCGGGAATGGTGATCCTGCTTGTGGAGGGAGAGGTGCTGGCTGAGGGAATCAATCCGCGAGCTGAGAAGGGCAATCTGGACCTCCGGCGAGCCGGTATCCCGCCCGTGAAGATGAAACTCCTTGATCCGCTCCTGTTTCCGGGCAAGTTCCTTCGCCACGCCTCCACTCCTCTCTCTATCCTTAATCGCATTTCATGCTAGCACAAGACCCGCTCCCGAGTAAAGCCCAATCTGCTGAAGCGGCAGAGGGCTGGCTGAGGATCTCCCGGACCCGCTGGATGTCCCGCGCCACCTGGGCCTGGAGCGCCTCAGGAGAGGCGAAGCGGACCTCGTCCCGGATCCGCTCCCAGAAGGTCACAAGGACGGCTTGCCCGTACCCCGGCGCCCGATCTTCCTGGATATCGAGGAGATGGACCTCCACGCGGCGACCCCCAGCCCCGAACGTGGGGGCAACGCCAACGTTAATTGCCGCATCGTAACCCCCCTCGTCGGCGTAGACCCGGCCTGCGTACACCCCATCGGGGATGAGGAGGTCCTGAGGCGGAACGAGATTGGCCGTGGCAAAACCCAATCCCCTCCCCCTGCCTGCCCCAGGGACGATCTCTCCAAGGGCGGCGTAGGGTCGGGTAAGATACCGGGCCGCCTCGCCCACCTTCCCTTGATGCAACAGATCCCGGATGCTCGTTGATTTAACGACGGTTCCGTCCACCGTCACCGGCGGAAGAACCTCCACCTGGAATCCGAGGGCCTTCGCCATCTTCCTGAGGAGATCGGGCGTCCCCCGCCTCCCCCTGCCGAACCGGAAATCGAACCCGAGACAGAGAAACTCGGCGCGAAGCCTCTTCCAGAGAATCTCCTCGACGAAGGCCCCGGCCTCCATCTTGGCCAGGCTCGGCGTAAAGGGGAGGGCGACCAGCAGATCTACGCCTAGCGACTTCAGGAGGCGCTCCTTGATAGGATAGGGGGTGATCAGCTTCGGGGCCCGATCCGGCTGGAGAACCTCCAGCGGATGGTTCACAAAGGTGAAGGCCGCCCCGGTCCCTCCATGCTCTCGGGCTCGCCCGACCACCGTACGAATGATTCGTTGGTGACCTGCGTGGACCCCGTCAAAGGTCCCGATCGCGGCGGCCACATGCGGAAGGGATTTTTCGCCCAGGTGTGCGATGTCCCGAATGATCTCCATCCCTCTAATGGCTCTCAGGAGACCTGAAGACCCGAACCGGCTGGAGGACGACCCGTCGAGGATCCATTCGGGTGAAATCGGCCCCGGCTACCATGGCAGTGGCGAGCGACAGGAGTTGACGCCGGAACCCCAGGACCCGGACCATCGTCCCCTTGACCACCTCGGGGGGAACGCTCACCACCTGTGCCGCGGCGACCGCCGAGCCATGGAGGATGAGGCGGGAGGCCTCTGGGAGGACCCGCACTGCCGGGAGATGGTCCAGGGCATCCTCTACCGAGATGAGTGGCTCCTGCCCCCTGCCCTCCGCGACGAGTGCCGCGAGTCCGTCGAGCGTCAGGGCATCCTTCAGCTCAAAGCGACCCGCCCGGACCCGGACCAGGCTGTACAGGTGCGCCCCACATCCCAGCATCTTCCCCAGATCGTCCGCGAGGGCTCGCGCATAGGTCCCTTTGCTGCAGCGCATCCAGAGCCCGACAAAAGGGGGGTCGAAGGAGGAGAGGCGGATGGCGTAGATGTGGATCGTGACCGGTTCCCGAGGGACGTCCTCACCGCGACGGGCAATCCTGTACAGCCGTTCTCCCCTCACCCGCTTCGCTGAGAAGAGGGGGGGGATCTGTTGGACTTCTCCCACGAAATGCCCCAGGGCCGCTTCCACCTCCTCCCGGGATACCCGAACCTCCGCCTCGTCAATGACCTTGCCATCGGCATCCTGGGTGTCGGTGGTCACCCCCAGGCGCACGACCATCTCATACTCTTTGTCGGCGGTCGTCAAGAACTGGGCAATCTTCGTGGCCCGGCCGACACAGATGGGGAGGACTCCGGTCCCTCGAGGGTCCAGGGTTCCGGTATGTCCGACCTTGCGGACGTGGTAGAGCCGGCGCACGACGTCCACCACGTCGTGGGAGGTCATCCCGGCCGACTTGTTGATGTTGAGCACCCCGGAGATGTCCCTGGGTTCAGCCCTTCCCATCAGCGCGCTCGTCTCCGATGCGTGTGAAGACCCGACGGACTTCCCCGAGAATCCGCTCGCGGACCTCGGGGAGCGAGCCCATGACCGTGCACCCTGCGGCGTTCTTGTGTCCTCCTCCCTGAAAGACCTTGGCCACGGCGGCGACATCCACCTTTCCCTTGGACCGGAGACTAATCCGCACCCCCTGCCCACCCTCCTCCGTAAAGAGCAGGGCAACCTTCACGCCCTTGATCGAACGAGGGTAGCTGATCAGATCCTCGAGGGCATCCCTGCCAACCCGCGCACGCTCCAAGAGATCGCGCGTCACTTCGATCCAGGCCACCGCCCCATCGGGAGAGAGCTGCATCCTCGTGAGCAGGGTGCCCAACAGACGCAACTCGTCGACCTCGCGTTGATCAAACAACAGCTCCGCCACCTCGTGGGGAACCGCGCCGGCCTCAATCAGCGTCGCCGCGATCCGCAGGGTCCGCGGCGTGGTGTTGGCATAGTGAAAGGAGCCGGTGTCGGTGAGAATCGCCACGTAGAGGTTGGTGGCCACCTCCCGCGATAGGGGGATCCCCATGGCCTCGATCAGGTGATAGATCATCTCGCCGGTGGCCGCGGCCTCGGGATCCACCCAGTTCTGGGTTCCAAACTGGGTGTTGCTGATGTGATGGTCGATATTGATCACGAGGCTTCCGGGTGGGACGCCGTTGAGCAACCCCCCGACGCGCTTTGGATCCGTGGCATCCACGACGAGGTAGCAGTCAAACGGCCGGGGGAGCCGGTCCGCCCGGATCACCTCCGCCGCGCCCGGCAAGGCGCGCAGGTTCTTGGGGACCGGGTCCGGATTGAAGGTGGCCACCTCCTTGCCCATGGACTTCAAGACGAGGTGGCACCCCAGCGCGGAGCCCAGGGTATCCCCCTCGGGACGGACATGCGAGAGGATGGCCACCGAGGCGCTCTGCTTCAGGGCCGTCACGATCTGCTCAAGATCCCTGCCCATCCAGCTTTTCCCCCGTCTCGAGAGACTTGAGGATCTCGTGGATCCGCAGGCCCCGCTCCAAGCTCTCGTCGATGCAAAAGGTCAGCTCCGGGATGTAGCGGAGGTGCAGGCGTCGCCCGAGGGCAGCCCGGAGGTAGCTCCGGGCACTCTGCAGCCCTTCCAGGGTTCGCAGTCGCTCCTCCCCGGTCTCGTGGGTGACGACATACACCCGGGCGTGGCGGAGGTCGTCGCTCACCTCGACCTCGGTGATCGTCACGAATCCGATGCGCGGATCCTTGATCTCACGCAGGAGGAGATCGCTGAGCTCCTCTATCAACAGATCCCCGACTCGTGCCGACCGAGACACCACTCACCCCGATGCGAGATCTCTCCGTGTCACGGAGACCCGTCGCCGTGGACCACCACATCGATGGCGTAGTCCATCAAAAGCGCCAGCCCGTGCCCCTCGACACAATCGACCACCTTGCTGAGCATCTCATCCACCACCTTGGCCTCGTTGCTCACGCAGGCCACGGCCAGCGTCGCCCGCTGCCACTCCTCGAGATAGCCCACCTCGGCGACGGAGACATTGAACCGGTTCCGCACCCGGTCCTTGATGCTGCGCAGGATCTGCCTCTTCTCCTTCAAGGAAGAAGTGTGAGGCATCCTGAGCTCCAGCCGGCACGTTCCCACGACCATCATCGCCTCCGGGTCAGCGCTCGTGGACGTCCGTGAACCGCCAGCCCACGATCAACTGTGCACCGGTTGCAGCTTGGGGGCCACCGGAATCAGCTCGTACGCCTCGATGACGTCACCGACCTTGATGTCGCTGAAGTTCAGCAGACCGATGCCGCACTCATAACCGTTTTGGACCTCGCGGACATCCTCCTTGAAGCGCCGGAGCGACGCAATCTTCCCTTGATGGACGACCCGGCCATCGCGGACGAGGCGCACGGCAGCATCCCGGAGCACCTTCCCCTCGCTGACAAAGCAGCCCGCGACCGTCCCGAACCGGGGGACGCCGAATGTGGCCCGGACCTCGGCCCGGCCCATGGGCCGTTCGACATACTGCAGCTCCAGCATCCCCTCCATCGCCTCCTTGATCTCAGCGACCGCATCGTAGATCACGTTGTAAAGCCGGATCTCCACCCCTGTCATCTCGGCCAATCGCTGAGCCTTCGGATCGGGCCGGACAGTAAAACCCAGGATGATGGCATTAGAGGCAGAGGCGAGCATCACATCCGACTCGCTGATCCCTCCCACGGCCCCGTGGATCACCTTGAGCTGCACCTCCGGGGCGCTCAGCCGCTCCAGAGACTCCCGGAGCGGCTCGATCGAGCCCTGGACATCTCCTTTCAGAAGCAGCCGAAGCTCCTTCACCTCCCCTTCCTTGATCCGCCGGTGGAGGTCCTCGAGCGTCAGCCGGCGCTGGGCGGCAAAGGTGGTGTCCCGTTGCTGCTGCCGTCGGACCAAGGCCACCTGCCGGGCCTTGCGCTCATCGGCCACCACCGCCAGGGTGTCTCCCGCTGCCGGGACGCCGGAGAGGCCCAGGACCTCCACAGGGGTGGAGGGGCCGGCCTCCGGGACTTTCCGCCCCTTGTCGTTGATCAAGGCGCGGACCCGACCATGGATATTCCCTACCACGAAGACATCCCCAACCTTGAGGGTCCCCTGTTGCACTAGCACGGTGGCCACCGCCCCTCGGCCTCGGTCGAGCTTGGCCTCGATGGCGCGCCCCCTGGCCGGCTTAAAGGGGTTGGCCTTGAGTTCCATGATCTCCGCCTGGAGCAGGAGCATCTCCAAGAGATGCTCGATGCCCGTCCGCTTTTTCGCCGACACCTCCACAAAGATGGTCTGTCCTCCCCACTCCTCCGGGATGAGCCCGTGTTCGCTGAGCTGCTGCTTCACCCGGTTGGGGTCCGCGCCCGGTTTATCGATCTTGTTGATGGCCACCAGGATCGGCACCTTGGCATCCTTCGCATGGTTGATGGCCTCAATGGTCTGGGGCATCACCCCGTCATCGGCGGCCACCACCAACACCACCACGTCGGTCACGTGGGCCCCCCGAGCCCGCATCGCGGTGAAGGCTTCATGCCCCGGTGTGTCCAGGAAGACCACGCGCCCTCCGGGAAACTTCGTCCCGGGATCCGGAGGGAGCTCCACCTCGTAGGCGCCGATATGCTGGGTGATGCCCCCCACCTCCTCGGCAATGACATTGGTCTTCCGAATGGCGTCGAGCAGAGAAGTCTTCCCGTGATCCACATGCCCCATGACGGTCACCACGGGTGCCCTGAAGCGCAGCTGGGTCGGGTCCTCGACCTCGGCCGCGGCCTCTTCCACTTCCTCAACCCGGGCCATCTCCACATCGAACCCGAGCGTGGCGGCGACCTGCTTGACCTGGTTGGGGCTCAGGTTCTGGTTGACGGTGGCGATGATACCCATCTTCATCAGCTTCTTGATGATCTCACTGGGGCTCGTGGCCAGTTTCTCGCAGAGCTCCTTCACCGTAATCGTCTCTGGGATCTTGACCACCTTGGGAGCCGGGGGACTCACCGGCGGCGTCACCTCCGGCGGCCTGGGCGGGGCCTCCGGAGGTACCACTGTCGGCTTTGCCGCCGCCGGAGTTGCCCGCTCCGCGACGGGGGCCGGCTTCGGCGCGACCGGCGGCTTCTTCTCCACGATCGGGGGCCTCTTCTCGGCGACCGGCGCCGGCTTTTCCGCGACGGGAGGCGCCGGGCGGGGTGCGTCAACACGGGGGCGCTCCGGATGCACCCGCGGTGCGGGCGGCGCCTCGCGCTTCGGGGCGGGAGGCGGGGTCTGTTGCCTGGGGGGTGCTGGAGCGGGCGCGGGCTTGACCGTTACTGTCCCCTTCTCCTCGGGAACGGGCGGCAGCGCGACCGGTTTTTTGCGAGCTTTCTCTTCGGCGGGGATGGCTTTCGCCTTCGGCCGCACCTCGGGCGCGGGCTTGGCCGCCGGTGGCGCGGCCTTGGCCGGTGGGGGGGTGGGCTTCGGCGCCACCTTGGGCTCAGGGCTCGGCTTCGTCTCGACAACCTCTTTAACCCGCTGCGCTGGCTTGGCCTTGGCAGGCACCTCCGCCTTCGTCACCCGCTTGGGCACCTTTTCCTTGGGGGATTCTCCCTTTGACAAGGCAGCCCGAGCCCTTCCCTCGTCCACCGAGCTACTGGCGCTCGTCACCGAGAATCCGCCCTTGGCCAGGCGTTCGGTGACCTCCTTGCTGGACAGGCCGAGCTCCTTCGCCAGCTCATGCACCCGTATCTTACCCACGCCTCCCACCTCCCCTCCCCCGCGCCCCTGCTCCGTCGAGCGCTTTCTCCTGGGTGCTCAACGGAATTCGATACCGTAGGCTCCGGAGGACGCCTTCGGCACACCCGCCGTCCAAGAGCCCAATCGCCCCGTGTGAAGGACCGCCGAACGCCGAGTGGAGATCTCCCGGGGAGAAGATCGTCACCACTGGGATCCCCCGCCTCTCTGCCTCGGCCTGGAGCGCTGCTCCCGGGCCCGGGGAAGTATCCCGACTTGAGAAGACCAGTCGAAGCCCGCCCCGCTCGAGGGTCTCCGCAACCGTGCTCACTCCCGTCACGACTCTCCTGGTCCTCCGGGCCACCCCCAGGATCCGGGTGATCCGTTGGAGAACTGCCTGATGGATCGCCTCGCGAAGCCTCTGAACACTCAACGGGCCGAGGTCACCCCCCAGCACCTTTTGCAAGGCCTTCCGCGTGACGGCCCGCCCCAGGCAGGTGAGGTCGGGACAGATATACGCCCCCCGCCCCTCCCCCGGTTCGAGATGGACCTGGAGTCCCGCCGGGCCGCGACTGAACCGAACCAGCTCTGCCTGCCCACGTCTGCGACCACAACCGACGCAGGCCCGCTCGGGCGCATCTCTGCCGGCCATCGTGATCGCGCCTCCCATTATTATTCGCTCTCCGGCTCGGCAGCCTTCTCGTCAACCGGGACGTCCTCCGCCACCGTCGCCGAGCGGTTGGCCCCGAGGGCAGGACGGGCCAGGAGGTCTTGAATGGCTGCAAGGATCGTCGCGGCAGTCTTCGGACCAATGCCCTTGACGGCCATGAGGTCTTCACCCGAGACCTGCTGGAGACGTTCCAGGGTGCTGAAGCCGGCGTCAACCAACCGCTCGACCATCTTGGGGCCGATCCCAGAGACCTGTGCCAGGCCTTCGACGGCCGCCCGGGCTCGCCTCGCCTTTTCCTCCGCCTCGCGGGCCAGCTCGGTGCGACTCTTGATGTCTACCTTCCGTCCGACCAATTTGGCCGCCAGACGGGCGTTCTGTCCTCGCCTCCCGATGGCGAGGGAGAGCTGCTCGTCCGCCACGATGACATGGAGCGTGTGGCTCGCCTCATCGACCAGCACAGACGCCACCTCGGCAGGGGCAAGCGCATGCCGCACAAAATCGGCCGGGTTGTCCCGCCAGGGGATGATATCGATCTTCTCCCCCCCGAGCTCTCTCACGATAACCTGGACCCGCGAGCCCCGGTACCCGACGCACGCCCCCACGGGGTCGACATTGCTGTCCCGGGAGACGACGGCGATCTTGGCCCGTTCCCCCGGCTCCCGCGCCACCGCCTTGATCTCCACAATCCCCTCCGCGATCTCGGGGACCTCGACCTCAAAGAGCCGGAGCAACATCCCTGGATGGCTCCGCGAGACGAGGACGGTGGCCCCTCGGCTCCCCTTCTTGACCTCCACGATATAGGCCCGAATCCGGTCCCCGGCACGGTATTCCTCTCGAGGGAGCTGCTCCCGAGGAGGGAGGATTGCCTCCGCCTTGCCCACATTGACGATGACATTGTCGTTCACCACCCGCTGGACGACCCCGGTGATCAGTTCCCCCTCGCGGTTCTTGAAGCTGTGGTAGATGCTCTCTCGTTCCGCCTCCCGCACGCGCTGGATGATCACCTGCTTGGCCGTCTGGGCGGCGATCCGACCGAACCCGCGAGGTTGGACCTCGATTCGGAACTCGTCGCCGAGCTTGAGCTCGGGCTGTTGACGGCGGGCCTCCTCGAGCGCAATCTCACTCCGGGGATTGGTCACCTCCTCGACGACCGTTTTCACGGTGCACAGGACGAACCGCCCGGAGGCTTGATCGAAGTCGACCCGCAGATCCGACACCGCGCCTAGGGTCTTCCGAGAGGCGGACAAGATCGCCGCCCCCACGGCATCGATCAGCACCTCCCGATCGATCCCCTTTTCTCGTCCGATCTGCTCGATGACTTGGATCAGATTCACCGCCACCCTCACCTCGGTTCAGAGTTCATGGTTCATAGTTCATAGTCACAATCGACGGGAAGACCGCCCTCCATCCCCGAACCATGAACCCTGCACTATGAACCATCTACACCTCGACCTCAAGCCGGGCCTTGACGATCGCCTCGAGGGGGATCAGCAGCGTCGGTCCCTGTCCCTGCCGCAAGACCACCATGCCTTCCCGGCATCCCTCCAGCCGGCCATGAAACCGCCGCTGCCCGCCGATGGGAGCGCCGGTCTGAATCCGGGCGAGCCGCCCCGTGAATCGCATGAAGTCCTGTACCGTCTTCAGCACGCGGTCGAGTCCCGGCGAGGACACCTCCAAGGTATACGGATAGTCGATGACCCCTTCGACATCCAAGAGGTCAGACAGCTGCTCGCTCACCTCGCTGCAGTCCTCGAGCGTGACCCCACCCGGCTTGTCCAGCAAGAGACGAAGCACCCAGCCCTGCGCCTCTCGACGAAAGACCACATCGACCAGCTCCATCCCCTGGCCCTCGACCACAGGGAGGGTAAGAGATCGGACCCGCTCAGTAACCAGATTGACGCTTACCATCCTTCCAGTCCCGGAAAATAAGAAAGTGGGCACGGGCCCACTCTTGTCTGTCACTATACCTATACCATAGCGGCGCGCAAGAGGCAAGGGAAAATTCCCCTCGTGCCGTTCCAACTCTCCCCACCCCGTAAAGGTGCCTGATGCTCAATACCAGGAGGCTTGCTGGCTTTCTGCCTAGTCCTTTTTTTCTTCCTTTTTCGCCTCGGCCACCAGTTTTTCCTGGATGTGGGCCGGAACCTCCTCGAAATGGGCAAGCTCCATGGTGTAGTCTCCGCGGTCCCCGGTCAGAGAGCGCAGTTGGGTGGCGTACTCCAACATTTCCGCCAGCGGGACGAGGGCCCTGATGGCCTGGCTCTTGCCCTTGGCTACGACCCCCATCACCCGCCCTCGCCGCGCGTTGAGATCGCCAATCACGTCCCCCATGGCATCGTCGGGCGCACTCACCTCCACCGCCATAATCGGCTCGAGGAGGATCGGGGTGGCCTGCTGCACTCCCTTCTTCACGGCGAGGGAGCCGGCGATCTTGAAGGCCATCTCCGAGGAGTCCACCGTATGGTACGAGCCATCATAGAGGCTGACCTTGACGTCGGTGACCGGATACCCGGCCAGTACTCCCCCCTCCATCGCCTCCACGATCCCCTTCTCCACCGCCGGGATGTATTGCCTGGGGATCACCCCCCCGACAATCTGGTTGACAAACTCGTGGCCTTTGCCGCGCGGCAGAGGCTCCACTTTGATCCAGCAGTCGCCGTACTGCCCGCGACCGCCCGTCTGTTTCTTGTACTTGCCCTGGACGGAGGCCGTCCCCCGTATGGTCTCCTTGTAGGGGACCCGGGGGGTCTTCATGAAGACCTCCACCCCGAACTTGCGCTTCATCCGGTCGACAGCCACCTCGAGGTGCACCTTGCCCATGCCCGAGACGATGGTCTCCTTGGTCTGCTGGTCCCGGTCCAGCCTGAGGCTCGGGTCCTCTTCCAGGAGGCGGCTCAAGGCTCCGGACAGCTTTTCTTCATCTCCCTTCGACTTGGGAGCGACAGCATACGAGATCAAGGGGACGGAGGCCGGAAGTGGCTGAAGCAGCAGGGGAGATTTCTCATCACAGAGGGTGTCGCCTGTGCCGGTCTCCTTCAGCTTCACCACCGCCGCGATGTCTCCCGGGCCCACTTTGGTGACCGGGGTCTGTTGCCTCCCCCGAAGGAAGGAGAGTTGTCCGATCCGTTCCCTGACCCGCTTGGTCGCGTTGTAGACACTACTATCGGCGTTCAACTGACCCGCATACACCCGGAAGATGCTGATCTTGCCAGCGTACGGGTCGCTGACGGTCTTGAAGACGAAAGCCGTGAGGGGCTCGTCGAGCCGCGGGGCCCTCACGATCCGTTCGCTGGATCTGGCATCGCTCCCCTCCACCGCCGGGCGATCGAGGGGAGACGGACAGCACTCGACGAAGAGATCGAGCAGGGGGTGTACGCCGATGTTCTTGGTCGCCGAGCCGCAGAGGACCGGGAAGAGGCGTCGGCCCGCGGTAGCCCGCCGCAGGCCTTGCCGCAGGTCTTCAGTGGTCAGGCTGCCGCTGGCGAGATACTGCTCCAGCAGGGCATCGTCAGACTCGGCCACCGCCTCGACGAGGGCGTGCTGGAGCTCCGCCGCCCGCCCCTTCAGCTCGGACGGCACCTCCTCCTCCTTGAACTTTCCTGATCCGTCGGTCTGATACGTGTACGCCTTCATTGCCACGAGATCGACAACACCGCGGAATCTGGCCTCGGCCCCGATGGGAATCTGGACGACAATGGCTGCCGGGTGCAGGCTCTTCCGGATGTCCTCCAGGGCCCGAAAGAGGTCTGCCCGTTCCCGATCCATCCTGTTGACAAAGAAGAACACGGGGAGGCCGTACTCCTCGGCATATCCCCACACCTTTCCCGTCTGAACCTTGACCCCGTCCACCGCACTCACCAGGATCAGGGCGGCATCCACCACGCGCATGCAGATCCGGGTGTCGGTCAGGAAGTTGGAGAAACCGGGGGTGTCAATCAGATTGAACTTCACCCCCTTCCACTCGGTAAAGGCAACCGCCGCACTGATGCTGATCCTCCGTTTGATTTCATCCTCATCGAAGTCGGTGGTGGTATTCCCCTCCTCGATGCGCCCGAGGCGGCTCAACACCCCGGTGTCAAAGAGGATCGCCTCCGTTAAGGAGGTCTTCCCCTCCTGCGCGTGGCCCACGATCCCCACATTGCGGATCTGTGCCGCTTCGGTCCCTTTCACGCGTTCCCCCTCATGGGCATGCCGGATCACCGTTGGCGAAAAACTTTTCCCGGACTGTACCTAGCACATCGCCCGTTCGGGTGTAAAGGGAAAAATCAAACTGCGTTTTCCTTCATGGGAGCAGCGCGTCCCCGACGGCGTCATCCCCCATCGCCGCGTGACGCCGCCATGGGAGTACCGGGAGAGGATGACAGCGTATGTCGTCGGGAGAGAAGCCAGCGGGGAAGTGACGGATTTTCTTGGCGTTGTGAGGGGATGGGTGGGGATTCTGTGGTTGTGCCAGGGTGTCGACCCGGAGGACCTATTTTGCCTGGTGAGACTTGGGATGAGAGGCTTGAGCCTCTGGAATCTTGAAATGGGCCAGGATCCCCTCGACCTCCTGGAGTCTCTGGCCGATGCCTTCCAGTCCCGCCACGATCAACTCCCCGCTTAACCCAGCCTTCACATTCCCCTGGACCGCGGTGAGCTCCTTGGCAGCCAGGGCCTGCTGTTCCATGATCTCCGCCAGGGCTGAGGCGGTCTTCTTGAAGTTGCCATCGAGAAGCCCCGCGAGCTCCTGGAGATCATCGTCACGCCGAACTTGAACAGAGAGCGGGAGATTCCCCTCTTTGCCCTTCCGGAGGATCTGCTCGATCCGGTAAAGCTGACCGGCAAACTTGTGCGTGACGACATAGCTCAGGAGGCAGGAGACGAACATGCTGATCACAAGGGCAAGCCAGATGCGGGCGTCCATCAGGGTGAAGACTTCACGCAAGGTTGCCGGGTGCTTGAGCTCGGGATCCGGTCCCATGAGGGCGAAGTTCAGCGGAAACAAGACCAGAAGGATCAGCGTGGCGCCAAAGAACAACAGGGGAACCAGCGAGAGGAAGAAATACTTCTGCTGGATCGGGTGTACGTTAAACCTTCGACGCAGGACGGGAACACGCTGCGGCATTTTGGCCTCCTTCGTTTCACACAGGAAGCCCGGGCGCGTCCAGAGAGATCACGGCCCGGTCTCCTCTCCCGTGTGCAACGCTCATGCCAAGCGTGACAGCCGAGACCCCCTCGAAGAGCTCCCCGGGGCGTGGACCCTGTCAGTCGCCGTCTCATTCCCGGTTCAGGTCTGCTCATAATGCCTCATGAACCCTGATCCCCGGGAACGAGGCGAGGGATGGCTCACGCCTGGCAAGAGAAAAACCCCGAGATCGTTGAGATCTCGGGGTTTCACTTGTCAGTCAGGCTTACCGGGCGGCGGCCACCTGTTCCTTCTTCTTGTCCGCCTTGGCACCCTTGGCCGGTCCCGCCGCGGGCGGTTCGGCCCCCACCAGTTCGACGGCCGCCAGGGGCGCCCCATCCCCCATGCGATACTCAAGCTTGGTGATCCGGGTGTATCCCCCGTTTCGGCCCTGATACCGCTCCCCGATGGTCTCAAAGAGTTTCTTCAAGACCCGCTCATCCTGGATCACCTCAGCCGCCTGCCGGCGGGCGTGGAGGTCTTTGCGCTTGGCGAGCGTGATCATCCGCTCGGCGATCTTCCGCAGCTCCTTGGCCTTGGCCACGGTCGTGATGATCTTCTCGTAGAGCAGCAGCGACGCGGTCAGGCTGCGCAGGAGGGTCTCCCGGTGCGCTG
>JAHFDE010000126.1 GCA_023249165.1 Candidatus Methylomirabilota bacterium
GCTCACGGTGTGACCGGCCGGTCCGAACCGGGCACAGCTTCCTCGCCGACGGACGGAAGGTTCGCGTCTGCAAGCAGTGCGGGGAGGCTGTAGACTAAGATGGCGGAGAAGGGGAAGGAGAAGGGGAAGGAGAAGGAGAAGGGGAAAAAGAAGGCCGAAAAGGTTCCGGCATCGGAGCCGAAGCCTGCCGCCCCCAGGACGCCGGCCCGCCTCCGGGAGCGGTATCGCCAGCAGATGGTGCCCGCCCTCATGAAGCGGTTTGACTACAGGAACGTCCTTCAGGTTCCTCGACTGGAAAAGGTCGTGATCAACATGGGACTGGGGGAGGCAGTGGCGAATGTCAAGATCATCGACAATGCGGTCGAGGAGCTGGCGGCGATCTCGGGACAGCGGCCGGTCATCACGCGGGCTAAGAAGTCCGAGGCAAGCTTCAAGCTCCGGGTCGGGATGCCCATCGGCTGCAAGGTGACGCTGCGGGGGGATCGGATGTACGAGTTCCTGGACCGATTTCTCAATATTGCCCTCCCGAGGATCCGGGACTTTCGAGGGGTCTCTCCACATTCCTTCGATGGTCGCGGGAATTATGCGCTCGGGGTCAAGGAGCAGCTCATCTTTCCCGAGGTGAAATACGACAAGGTCGATATGGTGCGGGGGATGGATATCTGTATCCACACCACCGCGCGGAACGACGAAGAAGCGAAGGCCCTGCTCGAGCACGTGGGATTTCCCTTTCGGTCCTGAGGGGGAGGATCGTGGCAAAAAAGGCCCTCGTCTTGAAAGCGCAGCAGAAGCCGAAATTTCGGGTCCGGCGGTATCACCGGTGCCGGCTCTGCGGCCGACCGCGCGGCTATCTCCGGCGATTTGGCATGTGCCGAATCTGCTTCCGCCTGTTGGCCCTCCGGGGGGAGATTCCTGGTGTCACCAAGGCGAGCTGGTAGCTACGGGGTTCATAGTTCATGGTTCAGAGTTCAGGATGGATGATAGAGGGTTCATGGTTCAGGGTTCAGAGTCTGGGAAGCGGGTGGGGTTTGTCCATGAACCCTGAACCCTCAACCCTGAACGCGAGGTTTTCATGTTGACCGACCCCATTGCGGACGCGTTGACGCGCCTTCGGAACGCCAATACCGCGGGACATGAGAAGGTAGACATCCCCTCCTCGGGGCTGAAGGTGGAGATCATGCGCGTCCTGAAGGATGAGGGGTTCGTCAGCGACTACAAGGTCATCGATGACCAGAGGCAGGGGATCCTGCGCGTGTATCTCAGGTACGGCCCTGGTAATGAGCGGGTTCTCCGGGGAATTGTCCGGACCAGTAAGCCGGGACTGCGAGTGTACACCGGAGCACGCAAGCTCCCTCGGGTCCTCAGCGGCATGGGGATCGCGATCGTCTCGACCTCTAGGGGGGTCATGACAGATCGGGAAGCGCGGACGCAGGGAGTGGGGGGCGAGGTCCTCTGCCACGTCTGGTAGCTGTCGTTCATGGTGGAGGGTTTATCGTTCATGGACGGAATTGCCGGAGATTTTACCCTGAACCATGAACGCTATGAGGTAAGGCGATGTCGCGCATTGGTCGGTTGCCGATTGGTATCCCCGGCAGCGTTCAGGTCTCCGTGAACAAAGGGGTGGTGGAGGTCCGGGGGCCCAAAGGGAAGCTTCAGCTTCAAATACACCCCACCATCCGCGTTGGAGTCGGAGACGGAAAGGTCGTCTGCGAGCGTCCGACCGATCAGAGATCTCACCGGGCGCTGCACGGGCTGACGCGAGCCCTGATCGCGAATATGATCCGAGGCGTGACCGAGGGATTTCAGAAGAAGCTCGAGCTCAGCGGTGTAGGGTACCGCGCGGCCGTCCAGGGTCAGGTGCTCACGCTGAGCCTCGGGTACACGAATCCCGTGGTCTATGTCCTGCCCCCAGACATTCAGGCGACCGTGGAGCATCAGACGCTGATCACCCTTTCGGGGATTGACAGGCAGCTGGTGGGGGCAGTCGCCGCAAAGCTTCGAAGCCTCCGCCTCCCCGAGCCTTACAAGGGGAAGGGCGTCAAGTATGTGGACGAGCGGATTCGCCGGAAGGCAGGAAAGGCCGGAGCGAAGGCATGAGCGTCATTGCCTGGAATACGAAGCGCCGTGGCCGGGAGCGGAGGCACCGACGCGTGCGGAAGAAGGTGTTCGGGGTGCCCGAGCAGCCTCGGCTGTCGGTCTTCAAGTCGCGTCGGCATATCTATGCGCAGATCATCAATGATCTGGACGGGCGGACGCTAGTGGCCGCCTCGAGCCTCTCCCCGGAATGCAAGGTCCGGGGCGTGAAGGGGGCGAAGGCCGATACCGCCAAGGCGGTGGGGGAGATCCTGGCGGAGAAGGCGCTGAAGGGCGAGATTCGGCGAGTCGTCTTTGACCGAGGCGGGTACAAATTTCACGGGCGGGTCAAGGCGTTGGCGACCGGGGCCCGGGGAAAAGGGCTGAGCTTTTAGTGCCGTTTCAACTTATTGCCCCGAACGCGATCAAGGCCCGTTCCAACCACGGAACGGGCCATGGAAGCCCGCAGGCCTAATCTTGGCATCGCGCAGCTCTGTTCTTGATTGGGTGAGAAAGTTAGAACGGCATTAGCGGAGGAAATCGTGGCGGCGGAGCAGATCGATCCCCAGACGCTGAACCTGACCGAGCGGGTCATCCATATCAACCGGGTGGCGAAGGTGGTCAAGGGTGGCCGCCGGTTTAGCTTCAGTGCCCTGGTGGCGGTGGGGGATCAGGCGGGGCATGTGGGGCTCGGCCTGGGGAAGGCGCACGAGGTTCCCGAGGCGATCCGCAAGGGGATTGAGGCGGCCAAGAAGGGTCTGGTCAAGGTGCCGTTACTTGGAAAGACCATTCCCCATCAGATCCTCGGGAGGTATGGGGCGGGGCAGGTCTTGATGAAGCCGGCGGCAGAGGGGACCGGGATCGTGGCCGGTGGCGCCGCCCGGGCGATCTTCGAGGCGGCCGGTGTCCAGAACGTGCTGGCGAAGTCTCTCGGGAGCAGCAATCCGCACAATGTGGCGAAGGCGACCATGGCCGGGATTCGAGATCTTCGCTCGCCCGATGAGGTCGGCCGGCTTCGGGGCCGGAAAGGGGAAGGGACACGTGAGGCAACGGGTGGCTAGCGTGGGGGGCCCGGTGAGGCTTCACGGGCTTCAGCCGGCTGTGGGCTCGCGCAAGCGGCGCAAGCGAGTCGGTCGCGGCCCAGGGTCGGGGCACGGGCAGACCTCTGGCCGGGGTGACAAAGGGCAGAAGGCTCGGGCGGGCGCGAGCATTCCCTCCTGGTTTGAGGGGGGCCAGATGCCGCTCAGCCGTCGCCTGCCCAAGCGCGGTTTTCGCAGTCCCTTTCGAAAAGAGTACGCGATCGTCAATGTGCGGGGTCTGGATCGCATCGAGGCCGGGACACCCGTGACGCCCCTTCTGCTGCTCGAGCGGGGTCTCATCAAGGCCGTAAAGGACGGGGTGAAGGTGCTGGGGAATGGCGAGCTTTCGCATCCCCTCACGGTGGCGGCGCACCATTTTTCGCAGGCGGCCCTCCGGAAGATTCGTGCCGCAGGCGGGGCGGCTGAGGTGATCGAAGACCGATGAGCGAGGTCGTCAACATCTTCAAGGTCCCTGAACTCAAGAGGCGAATCCTCTTCACCTGCGTGGTCCTGATCGTCTACCGCTTAGGGGCCCATATCCCCACCCCCGGCATCGACGCCGCGGTGCTGGGCGAGGTCTTCTCCCGGGCGGCCGGCACGCTCTTCGGCTTCTTCGATCTCTTCGCCGGCGGGGCGTTACGACGGGCCAGCATCTTCGCCCTGGGGATCATGCCGTATATCGATGCCTCGATCATTCTGCAACTCCTGGCGGTGGTGGTTCCAGCCATCGAGCGGCTCCAAAAGGAGGGGGCCGAGGGACGCAAGAAGATTACCCAGTACACCCGGTTTGGCACGATCCTCATCGCTCTGATTCAAGGGATGGGGATCGCCATCGGGCTCGAGGGGGTCGTGGCCGACGGCCAGATCGTGGTGCCGAATCCCGGCTGGGGCTTCCGCATCATGGCTACCCTCACCCTGACCGGCGGCAGCGTCCTCCTCATGTGGATGGGAGAGCAGATTTCGGAGCGGGGGATCGGCAACGGCATCTCGCTCCTCATCTTTGCGGGCATCATCGTGAACCTTCCCGAGGCAATGTACCGGTCCTACCAGCTCCTGACGACCGGCGAGTTGAAGGCCTACGTCCTCCTCTTCATCGTGGTCGTGATGGTCCTCGTGGTGGCGGGGGTGGTCGTGATGACATTGGGCCAGCGGCCGATCCCGGTCCAGTACGCCAAACGGGTCGTCGGTCGGAAGGTGTACGGGGGACAGGCGACCCACATTCCCCTGCGGGTCAACACCGCCGGGGTGATCCCGGTCATCTTCGCCGCGTCCATCGTCGTGTTGCCTCCCACCGTGGCCCGGTTCGTTACCCATCCCTGGATGGAGTGGGTAGCGCAGGTCCTGTCGCCGGGGACCCTCACCTACTTCCTGCTCTATGGGGGGAGCATCGTCTTCTTCACCTATTTTTACACCGCGATCATCTTCAACCCCGCCGATGTGGCGGAGAATCTCAAGAAGTACGGTGGCTTCGTGCCCGGGATCCGCCCAGGCGCCAAGACGTCGGAGTTCATCGAACGGGTGCTCGACCGCATTACCTTTGTCGGGGCCATATACCTGGCGCTGATCTCCATTTTTCCGGAGGTCCTGATCCTCTGGTCAAATGTCCCCTTCTTCTTTGGCGGGACCTCCCTGCTCATCGTGGTCGGGGTCGCCCTGGACACGGCGCAACAGATCGAGGCCCATCTCCTCATGCGCCACTATGAAGGCTTCCTCAAAAAGGGGAAGATCAAGGGACGGGCCTTCTGACGCTTGAATGTGGTTGCGATTTCCGTTATCTTAAAAGGTTAGGAATGCAGGCGATTCTCTTGGGACCTCCTGGGGCCGGGAAGGGGACGCAGGCCAAGATGCTCACCGAACGATATGGGGTTCCCCAGGTGTCGACCGGGGATATCCTCCGGGCCGCTGTGGCCGCCGGGACTCCGCTCGGCAAGGAGGCCAAGACCTATATGGACCGGGGTGCGCTGGTCCCCGACGAGGTCGTGATTGGCATCGTCCGCGATCGCCTGGGCGAGCCCGATTGCCGGAAGGGGTATCTCCTCGACGGGTTTCCCCGAACCGTGGCGCAGGCCGAGGCCCTGAACCGAATGCTCAAAAAGCTCGGGGCTCCGCTGCCCAGGGTCGTGAGCCTGGAGGTGGGGGAGGAGGAGCTTGTCAAGCGCCTGTCCGGACGCCGAACGTGCCCGGCCTGTGGTGAGCCCTTTCACGTGGAGTCCCATCCCCCCCGCGTGGAGGGAATCTGCGATAAGTGCGGCGGGCACCTCATCCAGCGGGAGGATGACAGGGAGGAAACGATCCGTCGTCGCCTCCAGGTCTATCGCAAGGAGACGGAGCCCCTGATCGGTTACTATCAGAACCAAGGACTACTAAAGACGGTGAATGGACTGGGAGAGGCGGGTGAGGTCTTTGCGCGGGTCTCGAGGGCACTCGAAGGGTGAGTCGGTCAGACTGCCGCTCCACAGTCCGATCGAGTACAAGGCCCCGTGGGAGGTTGAACGCATAGGACGAGCGAGTCGGATTGTCGCCGAGGCCCTGTTGGCCCTCCGGGACGAGAGCCAACCCGGGGTGAAAACGCTCGAGCTGGATCGCTTCGCCGATGTTTTTCTCCGTGACCGGGGAGCGCGGCCCGCCTTCAAGGGATACCGGGGCTATCCCTTTACCCTGTGCACCTCGGTGAACGAGGAGGTGGTCCACGGGCTCCCCGCGGAGCGACGACTTCAGGAGGGAGATATCCTCAGCCTGGATCTGGGGGCGATCGTGGACGGGTATTATGGCGATGCGGCGATTACCGTTCCGGTAGGGGAGATCTCTCCCGAGGCGCGGCGACTCCTGCAGGTCACCCAGGAGGCGTTGCACCGCGGGATCGCGCAGGCCGTGCCGGGGCGCCGCCTGACCGATATCTCCCACGCGATTCAGAGCCATGTGGAGTCTCATGGCTTCTCCGTGGTTCGGGTCTTCGTCGGACATGGAATTGGGCGGGCCCTGCACGAAGAGCCTCAGATCCCGAACTTTGGCCCCCCGGATCGGGGGCCCGTGCTCAGGCCCGGGATGGTGCTGGCCATTGAACCGATGGTCAACGCCGGGACCCCTGAGGTGGCCATCCTCGAGGATCAGTGGA
>JAHFDE010000127.1 GCA_023249165.1 Candidatus Methylomirabilota bacterium
CAAGGGCCAGGAACCCCCGGCGGGTTTCGAACTGACCGATTCGAGGAGGAAATTGGCGAAGGCTTCACAGAGGGGAGACCGCGAGCGGTTCTTGTGATAGACCAGATAGAAATCGCGAGTGAGTCTGATGCCTTCGAGGGGGACGGTCCGAAGTGTTCCCCGGTCCAGGTCATCCTGGATAGCCCTGAGTGAAATCACCGAAGCTCCTGCGCCGCTCTTCACTGCCTGGCGGATGGCCTCCGTGCTCCCGAGCTCTGCCACCACCGTCAGGGCACTGGAGTCGAGCCGTGCGGCGTGAAGCGCATCCTCGAAGACCTTTCTCGAGCCGGACCCCACTTCCCTCAAGATCATCGGCTGTTTGACAAGCTCTTCGAGGGCGACGACAGGTTTGCTCGCCCAGGCGTGCCCAGGCGGCAAGGCGAGCACCAGCTCATCCTCCAGGAGCTTCAGGTAGATCAGCTGTCCATCGTCAAACTTCGCTCCAACCGCCCCCACCTCATACGTCCCCTCCAGGACCCCCCGGACAATCTCGCGCGAGTCGGCGATCTTCAGCGTGATGGAGATCTCCGGGTACCGAGCCTTGAAGGTAGCCAACAGCGCGGGTAGGACGTACTCGCCGGGAATGTTACTCCCGCCAATCACCAGGTGCCCCTTCAAGGAGCCCTTATACTCCTCCAGGGCCTGGATGGCCTGGTTCCTCAGGGCGAGGACCTGCTTGGCGTACCCGTACAGGAGCTCTCCCGCCTTCGTCGGAAGCACCTCACGGCCCAGCCGGTCCAGGAGCTTCACCCCGACAAACTCCTCGAGCACCTTGATATGGCCGCTCACCGTCGGCTGGGTGAGATACACTGCCTCGGCCGCTCTTGAAAAGCTCTTGAGCTCGACGATCCTGCAGAAGACCTCTAGCGCGCGAATATCCATGGGACCCCCTCGGGGTAGCCCGCTCCCGAGCGCTCGTTAGGCGCCACCTTCCACCCCGGCATCCAGCAGGTCACGGTAGAACGCCTCGTAGGCGTCGATTTCTCGCTCGCGGGGGAATTCCGTTTCGATCTTTGTCTGCGCCTGTCTCCCCAGGCGTCGCCTCATATCGGGATCGAGAATCAGACGCTCGGCCTTGCGTTCAAAGTCCACTTCCGAGGCAAAGAGGAGACCATCCAACTCATCCACGATGATCGATCGGTTCCCCTCGATATCCGAGGCGAGGACCGCCACCCCCCGACTCATGGCTTCGAGGAGGGCATTGGACATCCCCCCTTCCGAGAGGGAGGAGTTCACCACCACGTCCACGACCCGGAGCATGCTGCAGATCTCTTCGTGGGGAACCGCTCCCAGATATCGAACCCATTCCGAGCCGGCGATCAGCCCGAGCAGGCGCGCGCCCTCGTCCTCCTCCAGAATAGGGCCCGCATACAGGACCCGGAGATCGGGGTGGCGGGCGTGGAGGCGTGTCAGCGGAGGAAGACAGAAGGGGAGGTTCTTGACCTTCCGGATCCCTGCGGCGAAGAAGAAAATGATGTGCCGCGGCGCGAGCCCCCACCGGGCCCGATAATCGCCCGGTTTCTCCCCGCAGGCAACCGTCTGCCGGATGATGCGGATCTTCCCATCGAGGTCAGGCATTTCCTTCAGGAGCTTTTCCCGGATGCTCGCGTGAAAGGCGACAATCCCCTGTGCGCGCTTCAGCACGTCTACTACCTTCGCGCGTCGCTCGGGGTCAAACAGATCATGGTTGACATCGGTCCCGGTAATGGTGACCAAGGCCGGGACGCCGACCTCCCGCGCCTCCGTCAGCAGCAGATCTCCGGTCGCCAAGGCGTGAAACCCGTGGAGGACGTTGGGGCCAAAGGCGCGGATGGCACCAGGGACCACCGTCCGATCCGGAAACGCCTCGAGCGAGTAGATCTCAACGCGATGGCCACGCTGCCGGAGTCCGGACGCAATCCGCTCTACCGTGATCGCATTGCCACGAACGGAAGGGTGCGAGGCGGGGGCAATGAGGGCGATTCGCATGTCGATTCCTCAAGACGACCCCTGTGTCGGGCAGCCACCCGTCAGCTGCTCCCGATCGTTCTGCCGATTGATGCCCGGGGGAAGCCTGCCTATCCCCTGGCGAGCCTTTCGCGGAGCAGATCGTTGATCAGCTGCGGATTGGCCTTCCCCTTCGTCGCGCGCATCACCGCCCCGACCAATGCCGTGAGGGCCTTCTCCTTTCCCCCCCTGAAGTCGGAGACGGGGCCAGGATTCTCGGCCAGCACCTGATCGACGATCCGCCCGAGCTCTTCCTGGTCCGTGATCTGGATCAGTCCCTGCTCCTGGATGATGGCCTCAGGGCTCTTTCCCGTCTGGTACATCGCCTCGAAGACCACCTTGGCGATCTTACCGCTAATGACCCCCTCCTGGATGAGCTTCAAGAGACCGGCCAATTGGGCGGGAGTCACAGGACTTTCGGTGATCTCCTTTCCCTCCCGATTGAGGTATCCCAAGAGCTCGGACATGATCCAGTTGCTCACCAGTTTGACGTCCCGGTGGCGGTGGGTGCATTCCTCAAAAAAGTCGGCCAGCGCCTTGCTGGCGGTGAGCACCGCCGCGTCATACTCGGGGAGCCCGTACACCTGAACAAAGCGCTGCCGCCGCTCGGCGGGGAATTCCGGCAGGCTCGCAGCGATCTCCTCAACCCACGCGGGAGATATCTCGAGCGGGACCAGATCCGGCTCGGGGAAATAGCGGTAATCATGAGCCTCCTCCTTCCCCCGCATGGGGAGCGTGATCCCCTGCGTGGCGTCCCAGAGGTGGGTCTCCTGGACGATCGGTTGACCCGATTTCAGAAGCCTGATCTGTCGCTCGATCTCATACTCCAGGGCCCGCTGGACATTCTTAAACGAATTCATGTTCTTGACCTCGGTCTTCACCCCGAGCTCCAAGCTTCCCGCCGGACGAACCGAAACATTGGCGTCGCAGCGAAGATTGCCCTCCTCCATGTTCCCCTGGGAGACCCCCAGATATTGGAGGGTGGCCCGAAACTCCTTCAAGAACTCCGCCGCCGCCTCCGGCGTACGCAGGTCCGGTTCCGTCACCATCTCGATCAACGGGACGCCGCACCGATTGAAATCGACCAGGCTGTACTCCGCCCGATCCATGGTCCCGGCGTGGAGGAGCTTTCCCGCATCCTCCTCAAGATGAACCCGCCGAATTCGCACCCGCCTGGCCATCCCGTTGTTGTTGATCTCGACAAACCCTCCAGTGCTGAGGGGGAGCTCGTACTGGGATATCTGATAATCCTTGGGGAGATCGGGATAGAAATAATTCTTTCGGGCAAAGACGGAGTGGGCCGCGATCGAGCCACGGACAGCGAGCGCAGTGCGAATAGCGAACTCCACCGCTTTCTTATTGAGGACCGGCAAGACCCCCGGCAGGCCGAGACAGACGGGACAGGTTTGGGAATTGGGGGCCTCCCCGAACCGGGTGCTGCAGCCACAGAAAATCTTCGATGCGGTAAGAAGCTGGGCATGTACCTCGAGCCCGATCACCGCCTCGTATGTCAGTTCACGGTTCACCGTTCACCGTTCACTTCCAGCAATTGGCTGTCAGCGGTCAGCCGTCCGCTGTCAGCGAAGGACACCAATCAGCTTTCACCTATGAGCTTCTCGGCGCGCCAGCCCCGCACTGCCGAATTCTTTCAATTCGCTGACGGCTGACTGCCGACTGCTGACAGCGTCACCCGGCATCAGCCAGCGGTCCTGATCGCCTCAAGGTTCATGATGTACTCGTCGGACAGGCCGTGCTCCTCGGCCCCGCTCACGAGAAGCCGCAGGTACCGACGGGAGGGTGTCTTGTATAGGCCCGGTCTCGCCATAAAGTAGGCGAAGGGCTGCATCTTCCGCCCATCGGAGGTCTCGACCTCGACGTTTCGGCGGACATAGACCTTGGGATATCCTTCGTATTCGTCCAACTCTTTGAGATCCGCCTCGGTGATCTCCCAGAGGACTCCTTCGACGACCTTCCCCTTCGCCGGATTGAGGTCGGCGACCCCGCCCCCCCACATCGAGGACGTTCCGGTGAAATTCAGCTCGTAATCCCGAAGCGTGGCTGCTGCTACGAACTTCGCGGAACGGCAGCGCCGCTTCATATGATGCCGCTCCATATTCGAACCGTACGCGAAGTACAACATGAGCCTCGCTCGTTCATGGTTCATGGTTCGTAGTTCATGGTCGCCCGATTGGCCCTCGTCATCATTGCACCCTGATTTTCCACGAACCCTGAACCCTGAACCCTCACAGGGGGGGGTTGCGCTTGTGCCACTCTGTGGCCTGTTCGTAGGCAAAGGCCACCTGAAGCAGGGTCGCCTCATCAAAGGGCTTTCCGAGCAGTTGGAGACCGATGGGAAGCCCGGCCTGTGTAAAGCCACAGGGGAGACAGACCCCCGGAATCCCAGCCAGATTGGCGGAGATGGTGAAGATATCCGAGAGATACATGGTGAGGGGATCGTCAGTCTTCTCGCCCAGACGGAACGCAGGGGTGGGTGCCGTCGGTGTCAGGATGACCTCGCAGCGCTTGAAGGCGTCCTCGAAGTCCTTCCGAATCAGGGTCCGGACCTTCAGGGCCTTCAGATAGTACGCGTCATAGTAGCCGGCGCTCAGGGCGTAGGTCCCGAGCATGATTCGTCGCTTCACCTCGGCACCGAATCCATTCTGCCGGCTCTTCATGTACATGGAGAGGAGGTCTTTCGCCTCGCGAGCGCGAAACCCGTACTTGACTGCATCATACCGGGCCAGGTTCGAGCTCGCTTCAGCCGTCGCCACCAAATAATACGTCGCCACGGCGTACTCGGTGTGGGGAAGGGAGATGGACTCTGCCTTGGCTCCCAGGGACTCCAAGACGTTGATCGCCGCCCGAATGGCCGTCTCCACCTCGGGGTCCATCCCCTCGATAAAGTACTCCTTCGGGATGCCGATCCTCAGTCCAGTCACCTCGCGACCCAACTGGGCGGCGTAGTCCGGAACAGGCACGTTTACCGAGGTGGAGTCGCAGGCGTCGTGACCGGCGATGACGCCCAAGAGGATCGCCGCATCCCGAACGTCCTTGGTCATGGGCCCGATCTGATCCAACGATGACGCGAAGGCGACGAGCCCGTATCGCGAGACGCGACCGTAGGTGGGTTTCACTCCAACGATCCTGCAGAAGGCTGCCGGCTGCCGGATCGAGCCACCGGTGTCCGAGCCCAAAGCCCCGGCGCACAGGTCTGCCGTCACCGCCGCCGCCGACCCCCCGCTCGACCCTCCGGGAACCCGATCCAGATCCCAGGGGTTGTGGGTGACCTTGTAGCCCGAATTCTCGGTGGACGACCCCATGGCAAATTCATCCATATTGGTCTTTCCGAGCAGCACCATGCCGGCCTGGTCGAGGCGCCTCATCACCGTCGCATCGTAGGGGGGAATGAATCCGTCCAAGATCTTGGAGGAACAGGTGGTCGGAACATCCTGCGTGCAGATGACGTCCTTGATGGCGAGTGGGATGCCGGCGAGTGGACCAACGTTCTCCCCCGCTTGGCGGCGTCGATCCAGACGGGAGGCCGTCCGGAGGGCCTCAAGGCCCGTCACGGTCATGTACGCCTGGATCTTTCCCTCGACCTGGGCAATCCGCTTGAGAAAGGCCATGAGGACCTGCTTTGCGGTCACCTCCCGGCGCCGGAGCAGTCCCTGCAGTTCATGAATGGTCAGGCCGGTCAGTTCCATCGGAAGACCCTTTCACCGTTCATGGACTTCGGCGAGCGGTTCGGCCGAGCTCACCGTCGAGGCCTCAGTCGAGCCGTTCGGGGTTCATGGACGAACGGTATGACCCTGAGATGACTCCCCCGCACCCCGCAAGCCCTGAACCCTGAACCATCTACTATGAACCTACTCTTCAAGGATGCGGGGGACGCGGAAGAAGGCCTCGTGGCGATCGGGGGCATTGGCCAAGGCCTGATCCTGAGAAAGCGACGGGGAGACCACATCCTCGCGAAGGACATTGGTCATGGGGATGACGTGGGACATCGGTTTGACCTCACGGGTGTCCAGCTGGTTGAGCTTATCGATGTAGGTAAGGATCGCATCCAGCTGGGCCCGCATCCTCTCCATCTCCTGGTCGGAAAGACCCAGCCGGGCCAGCCTCGCCACATGCTCCACCTCTCGGCGTGTGATCTTCATCGCCTCATCCTCCACGGAAGGTATAGAGATGATAGCATCTCCCGATGACCCCGCAA
>JAHFDE010000010.1:0-1421 GCA_023249165.1 Candidatus Methylomirabilota bacterium
CGGTCACGGCGATGGTCAAGCGGCTGCATGCGATGCGCCTCGTCCGCTACATCCGGTACCGGGGGGTGGTCCTGACGGCCGCCGGCAGGCGCATGGCCCTCGAGGTGATCCGCCACCATCGCCTGCTCGAGCTGTATCTGGTCGAGGCGCTGGGCCTGCGGTGGGACCAGGTGCACGCGGAGGCCGATCGGCTCGAGCATGTGATCTCGGAAGAGCTGGAGGAGCGGATCGCCGAGCGCCTCGGCCACCCCGTGACCGATCCGCACGGGGACCCGATCCCCACCAAGGCGGGGCAGGTCAAAGAGCCTCCGGGCTTCCCCCTGAGCGAGCTCAGTCCGGGAATGGCGGCCGTGATTCAACGGGTCGCGGATCAGGACCCGGCCAAGCTCCGGTATCTCGCCACGCTCGGTCTCTTTCCCCAGGTCCGGGTGACGCTGCTCGAGAAGGCTCCCTTTGGAGGGCCCATGTCATTGGCAGTCGGGCAAACCAGCTGTATCCTGGGCGGAGAGCTCGCCCGTCAGATCCTGGTCGTTCCCGTTGAGGCGGCCTGAGCCGATGGAGCGCACCCGGTACCGGATGGGTTGGAGCGCGACCGGGGGAGCGCTGCTTTGGCTCCTCCTAGTTGTTTCCGGGTGTGTAAGCGGCGGAAGCCCGCAAGAAGGAGAGCGCATCTACGCCAAGCACTGCGGCTCGTGTCACGGGGAGGCCGGATTGGGGGATGGGCCGACCGCCAGGCTGGCGGGGCTCAAGCCGGCGAACCTGCCGGTGGCGGTCCGGGAGAAGTCCAGGGCGGAGATCGTCGGAACGATCAGCAAGGGCAGGAAGGCCATGCCCGCCTTTGGCCGTATCCTGACGGACGCGGAACGCGACGCGGTGTATCAGTACCTTCGGACCCTGGCGGAGGAACGCGCGGCCGTCTCACCAGGGCTCGGTCCCACATGAGCCGAGGGACCCAGACAGGAGCAGCAGATACGGCGGGCGCGAAGAGGAGGTGACGAAGCAAAAAGCCCGGAAGGTCCGGGCTTTTTTTGTTGCCTGGTGGAGCTGAGGGGATTCGAACCCCCGACCTCGTGACTGCCAGTCACGCGCGCTCCCAACTGCGCCACAGCCCCGTAAAGAATTTCTCTTACCCCCGCCCCCGAGATCTGTCAAGGGAAAAGATGGAGCATTTCAAAGTCATGGTTCGCCTCCCGCTCCCCATTCGCAGTAGTCACAGACGAACGGATCATTCAGAGGGTTGCCGCACCAGGGACACTCGGTCCGATCCTGGGGCCTCGTTTTCCTCGCCTGGCGGCGCTCCTCGTCCTGATCGCCGACCTCGAGATCCTCCTGGGCCTTGAGTTCAGGGCGCATGTTCCGCCTCCCCTGAAACAGACATGCCCTCGGGGCCGCACATCACCCGCGAGGGCACGCCGTTCGGT
>JAHFDE010000010.1:1521-24258 GCA_023249165.1 Candidatus Methylomirabilota bacterium
GGGCAGTCCCCGGGGATCCTTACACGAAGGGAGGGAGAAGAGCAGATGCGAAGCACTGGCACCGTGAAGTGGTTCAACGACGCCAAGGGCTACGGATTCATCGCGCGACCGGAAGGTCCCGATGTCTTTGTGCACCATACGGCGATCCAGGGCGACGGATTCAAGACCCTGACCGAAGGCCAGGAGGTTGAGTTCGACGTCGTGGACGGACCAAAGGGCAAGCAGGCGGCGAACGTCGTCAAGCGCTAGTACCGTTCCAACCTATTGCCCCGAACGCGGATGAGGAGGCCAGCAAGACTGGCCTTCGCATCGCGCGCCTCTGTATTGGGTGAGAAGAGTTGGAACGGCACTAGCTAGGCGTTCCACTCTGCGCAGGAAGGGCCTCGAGATCTTCGGGGCCCTTTCGCTTTTTCCCGGACCTACCGGAGCCGAAAGTACGGGCCGAGGTCGTACACGAAGACCCCGAGAAAATACGTGGTCGTGGCGACGAGGGAGGCTGCGATCGCGGCGAACACGAGCTGTCCAAAGAGGGGTAAGATATACTGGCGCACCTGCCGGGGCACAAGGAAACAGAGCAATGCCAGAATGAGTCCCCCGCCGATCAGGACTTCCGTACCGAGCCAGCTGGTCATGTTGCCCACAAAGGTCCACGGCAGATTTTTCCACGAGTTCAACACGGCTTTCGTGGCCCGCAGGCCGTTCGAGGACCGGATTTGGGCAAGATAGATTCCGGCCGAGGCGCCCAGGATGACTGCCGCCATCCACAGCAATCGAACGAGCCAACTCGGGCGATCTGCAGGCGTAGCTCTGTACTCCATCACCTTTTTCCCACTCCCGTCCGCCCGAAAAGCACAACGCCTTCCCGGGCACCCTGTCGTCCGAGAAGGCATTGCAACCATTGTGCCGACTACTTCTTCTCGACGATGACGCGGCCTTTCTCGTTGACGTACACTCGATAGGTATCGCCGGAGGAGCAGCGGGCGAGGTAGTCGTTATCGCCGAGCTTCGTGAAATTGACGACCTGGCCGCAGGGCTTCCCCTGCAGGGCGATCACCGCGGTCAGATCCTGCGCCGTATCGATCGGTTTGGCCTGCGCTATCAGGACCGTGGTCAAGAGCACGGCGCCGAGCCAGCACCCTGCGTTCTTCCTGACACCCATGGACCTCTCCTTTGCGATGGCCGGTTAGAGCCGGGCGAATTCCCCGGGATCGGCGAGCTTGCCCCAGAGGATCTCCCGGCCCTTGGCGATTTCCTGACCCAACGCGGGATCCCCATCCTGCAACAATGTGATGACCTTCATAAAGAGGAGGTTGAACTGGTCGCGCAACCGCTCTAACGGCGTCTCCTCTTCGCGGGCATGAAAGCGGCGGAACCTGTCCATCAGGTCGTCAATCTGATTTTTCAGCGCCAGCTTTGTGAAAAACCCGATCGCGTTGGTGTCCCGAAGGCGCGCCACGAGCGCATTGATGTCGTACTGGTTCGCGACCGCGTCGGCGGGCGCCGCGGTCTCCGCCGGCTTTTTTCCGGTATCCTCGGCAGGCGGGACACCGCCATTCCCTCCGGCGACATCCGTGGCCGCCGTCAGGGCCACGAGGGTGGCAAGCGCAAGGACGGTCAGATGGCGTATCCCCATGCTATTTCCGCCTCATGACCTGACGACGGTGGATGGGCAAAAATTCTCCGCGGAGGGCGCCGATGGTAAGAGTCTTGGCCCTTGTCTCAGAGCAGGGGATTGACGGCTGGCCGGAGGATTCATAAGGGCCGGCGCAAAACGCCCTTCGCGAATGGGCCCGCCGGTCCGCGATCGCTCTTGGAGCCGACGGAATTGCCGCAGCCCTGGCAGAGGTAGTCGTACAGCTCGCCGTCGGGAAGGATCAAGAGGAGGCGTTGCCGGACGGGCATCGACCGGCGACACTTGTCGCAGTAGAGGTGCGAGGCCTGCAATTGGTCGAATTGTTTGTGCATGGACCCCACCGGAACGATCCGCCTGATTATGGCCCGCCCAGCGGGGGGTGTCAAGCGTGGGACAGGAGGCCCCAGCCAGACCTTAGGCTCTGTCCGGCTCCACAGCCCGGATCACCTTTGCCAAAGCATCCTGGGCCGGGGGCGTGAGGTCGAGCCAACGCAGGCCGTGTTCATAACGGCCATTCCGGGGTTCCACCTCGGCGCGGACGACCTCCGCCTGGCCGCGGAAGTTCGCCCCCGCGATCCGCGCAAAGAGTTCCACAGAGCTATAGAGAGGCAATCGCTCGGAGAGCCAGAGCTGCAGGCCCCCAGTGCTGATATTTTTGATGGCGCCAATCAAGGGTTTGGGAGAACAGCTCTCGCTCATGAGGCGACACGCCACCTGCACGCTCAGGGGAACCCGGACCGTCCTGCGGAACTCACCCCGGCGGCTGAGAGGGATGTTCAGATCCAGACCGACCGGCTCGCCCCGTTCCATGGCAATGACCGACGAGGGGTGTGACGGCCGCTCGGTGATGAAGCGGTCCTCGGTCTGTCCGAGGATCTGTCCGAGGAGACGGCGAAGCTCCAGGAGAAAATCCAGCGGCACCGCGATCCCCTCGCCCTGAGGCACGCACGCGTCCCCGGATTGTAACGAGGGATAACACACCCGCAGCTCTATAGAACGGCCCCCATCGGCGTGATGGAGCGACAGACAGATCTTTCCCAACTGATTGTTCCTGCTCTGCTTGAGTGTCTTCGTCATGGTATTCTCCATCCCTCCTGATCGATCGACACAGATGGATCCGCTTCTCGCTTCGCGGACTGATCCAAGCGCCCATTGAGAGCTCCTGTCACTTGAGCAAGAACTGTGCCGGGAAAGAATTCCTTATTTTCTCACAGGATGCTGAATCCTAGCGGTAGGCACCGCCCGATTTCCGGCAGGGGTGAGCCATGAGTCTTGCTCTCTCGGTCCACGATATGGGAGTTTGTGGCAGGTATCAAGGTTGGGACCAGCGCAAGGAGGGCGACGGTGACGTCGGAGAAGTGCGGGAGCGCCGCTACCGAACTCTCGGGGGGCCATAACCCCGAGCACTCATCACGCGCGGTCCTCGAAAGACCGGCCGACTCCCTCGCTCCATCCCCTACGCCCGGCCTCCGCCCGGATGCGGTCCGGGTGGATGTCGAGCCACCGGCACCAGAGCCGTAGCAGCCAGGTGTCACCACGTAGGAACCTCCGGGCAGCCATGGACTCCGCCGCCGAGCATGTCTTTTGCTGTGCATCATGAAAGGCGAGCTCGATCACGGATGACGCGAGGTGTTTGTACGGCTTGAGGCGCTTATCATCGGGCACGCCGGCAGGCATGCGGCCGCGCGCTCTCAGGATCTCTTTGATCATCGTGGGGGATTCTCCGTGCGGTCACGCGATGTGAAAGGTTCTCCTCGAAAAAGAGTCACATGCCCTCGCCGGCCGTGCCTCACCAGGGAGGGCGTCTGGGTGATTGGTGCGCCGTCGGTGGGTGAAGAGCTATTAACCTCAGTATCCCCTATTGCCAGTTGAATGTCAAGGAAATCGAGGCGCAGGGCGACGGTGGGCATGTCGTGCCGGCGGCCGGTGCTGCGGGCGGCATCGAGAATGGTTTCAGGACAAGACAATACCCCTTGACAACGAGAGAGGGAAGGGTTATGCTATCCTTGCTTTCGTGATCCGCTTGTTGTGGACGTCGAGACCGCAGGGGCTTCATGAAACGCCCGTGCGGTTTTTTTATGCTGTCAGGTTCCGTCCCGACGGGACCTCACCCCCGGGCGGTCCCCGGGGATCCTACATAGAAAGGAGGGAGAAAAGCACATGCGATACACTGGTACCGTGAAGTGGTTCAACGATGCCAAGGGCTACGGATTCATCGCGCGACCGGAAGGCGACGATGTCTTTGTGCACTATTCGGCGATCCAGGGCAACGGATTCAAGACCCTGTCCGAAGGACAGTCACTTGAGTTTGATATCGTGGAAGGACCGAAGGGTAAGCAGGCGGCCAACGTCACCACGCGATAGTTGGCCACTGCAGCTCTAGGCAGAAAGGGCCTCGAGATTCTCGGGGCCCTTTCGCTTTTCGTCCGGCCTGGCCACGACGGTCACCGCGGCGCAGCGGCGGGGATGGCCTGCAGCGGCGGGTTCGACGGCGACCGTGAAGTGGTGGTGCGCCCGTTCCTACGGGCTTGGGCGAGGATGTCCCGAACACGGGCGAGCAAGAAGAGGGCGTGATGAAAGGGATCGCCAGGCTCATCCTCGTCGTGCGCGTCCCCTAGGGCCTGCAGGTGGCCGCTGATGCTGTAGAGCTCAAGTTCCATCTTTGAGAGTCCGTGCATAGTTCACACTCCGTGTAGCGTACCAGTTGCCAAGCTCAGTCTGTTGGATTGGCCTATAATCGAGTACACCCTCGCTGAGACCCACGTGCGAGCCATGGGGGGGCCAACGTGTCCACCCCCCCATGGCGCCCCTGTCGGCTTCAGACAGCTTACTGCGCGGCGATCTTGTGCCAGGTGGAGTTGGAAACCTGCGAGGTTTGCACCTGAGGAGTTCCGTCAACCACCTTCGCCATGGCCTTGAGCACTTCTGGATAGGCTCCGCGGCTATACGCGTCCGCGTTCTCTTTCTGCTCCCACAGACTGATGGCGACCGCTTCCGTTCCCCCGGAGGGGACGAAGGCGATCTCGTCCTTGAAGCCTTGCTGTTTTTGAAGCAGGGGAATGACTTCCTTCTCAAGCAGTCGGGTAAACTCCGCGGCGCTATTAGGCTTCAGCTGCATGCGAACCGTACGAGCAAACATGTGGACCCCCTTCATGGCTAACTAAGATGAGAGTGATATTCAGATAACCTGACTTAGTTCAGATGACCTGAAGATATGAGCAGAAATGCTCAAATCCTTAACCATACTAGGTTTATTTACTTTACTTGTCAAGGTAAATCTGTATATATTGGTAATTGAGGTAAGTACTTAATCAGACGGTGTTAATTGCAGAGGAGCCCAGGTGGACGTTCCCTTAGTGGTCAAGCAGCGGCTCGAAGAATTGGGGGCTGACCAGAGAGACCTGGCAACCGCCACGCAAGTGACGGAGTCCTACATTTCTCAGTTGCTGACTCGCAAGAAAGCGCCCCCCGCGCCGAACCGGACGGATATCTACGAGAAGATGGAAAAATTCTTGAAGCTCCCGAGCGGTGAGCTGTCGCAGCTGGCTGACCTTCAGCGCAAGGAGGAATTGAAGAGACGATTGGCGGGCCCGCTCACACCGCTATTCAAGGACGTTCGAGCATTGATTCTCCGCAAATGCAGCCCCGACAGCGCAAAACACATACGCGCGATTTTTGAAAAGCAGCCCTTCGGCGAACTCGAACGCCTCGTCACACAAAAGCTTCTCGATGTAGTCACAGGAGTTGCCAAAGAAGAATTGGCGAGCGAGCCCTGGCTCCACATGGTGGCGCAACTCAGCGGCCGAAGCTACGAACAGATACGGGTCATGGTACTCGAGTTCCTGGATACGGATATCTTCAACCTGTCGGTGGAACACTGCGTCGCCTTCTTGGATCCGCTGATTGAATCCTGGGATATCGACCTCGCGACGTTTGACATGGAAATTGTCTTAAACCGCAGACTGGCCGCGGGGCCCCTGAAGAAATTTACGTTTGTTGAACGGAAACCCGAGCCACCGTTCGACGAAGAGCCGGGGCTCACAACATTCCTGCAGGATCCTGCCCTCAGCGGCGATGCGACCGCGGAGGAAATCGAGTTTCTCAAGAACCTGAGATTCAAGCGAAAACGGCCGACGCCCCTCTATTATTACCGGGAGTTGCAAAACCTCAGGGACCGTCTCCATTTTCGCACGCCGTAAACCGACATGGCCGAAGATGGGTCAATTCGAGCGGAGGGAATCACAATGCGACGGAATTGGTGTCCAAACATGAATCACAGACGTTCCGATCCCCCAGTCCGGTACTGCCCGACCTGTGGCGAAGCGGTCAACGCGAACATTCTCACCAAGAAATGCAGCGACAAAGAACATGCGAACAGCCGGATGGACATGTACAAGTATTGCGTGCATTGTGGATTGCAGCTGATAACGTAGTGCGACGTCGATCGGGTGATGGTTGATTGCACAAGCCGACCCTCAACCACGCTCGACCCAATCGCGTCAGGGTTGAATTAGTGATGCTTCTTCTTTCTGGTGGACTTCATCGTGTCCCGGTGTACCTGCCTGCCAGGTGCGCGGGGCAAACGGACTCGCCAAATCTTTTTTCGTGGCTTCTGTAGCTTTCCCACGAGAACTGTACGCCTCCCTCTCACGGGGTCCCGAAAGGGATCTCAGTATCTCCCCTCTGAGATGGGGGTGTCAAGCGGATCGAGTGTGTTATGGTGAGATCCGACCCCTTTGATCTGAGGTGCACCCGTTGGCGAAAAAACCACGCGCTCACAAGCTCACGGAGCGACACGCGACGGTACGGTCGGCGCTCAGGGAGGTCCTCAGGGAGGGTCCGCTCACGGCTCGTGAACTCTCGGCCCGTGTCGGGATCAGCGAGAAAGAAGTGCCCGGTCACCTCGACCACGTAGCGCGCTCGCTCAGGCATAGCAGCGACCGCCTGCGTGTCGAACCGGCGCAATGCCTCGTCTGTGCATTCGTCTTCAAGGAGCGCACGCGACTGACCAAGCCGTCCAAGTGTCCGGTGTGCAGGGGTCAGCGCGTGGACCCACCGCGCTTCGTCATCCTCGCAGGAGGGCCAGACGACCGTCGCTGATGAACATCGGGGATAGGTCTAGATGAAACCGCCCCCCCCGGGCCACGCCGGCTCCCCTCCCCCCATATTTTCGCAATTGCGAAAACGTGAGGGGGACCCGGGAAGGGAGGATGGACGGGCCGAGCGGAAGCCTTCGCGCCGCGTGGGCTCTTGCTCTGTGAAAGCATGTGGCAGCACAGGAGAGAATTTCAGCCCCTGAAGGTGGTCACAATTTGCAGACCATCTCGGCCTTCTCGGGTGCGGTCAACCGAAACATGAAATCCTCGGGGAAACAAACTAAAAAGCACCGGGGGGCGACAAAGCCCAACCCGGTGCCCATTCGGCAGGCTCAGGGTGCACCGTGACACTGCCGAAGACTGCTACCTCTACCTCAACCCTACCGCCCGAACTCTTTTCCGCCCGGGCCCGGTGACGGCTATTCGTCCTCGATATGGGCCTTGATCTTTTTCATGAGCTCGGGCGTCACCTCGAGCATGCCGTGCTCTTTGGCATGGGCCTTGGCGTTCTTCAACACCTCTTCTTCCGTTTTGCCCCGGACGATGTGGTGGCACCCGCTGGCGGGGTTCACCTTACCGCAGTCAATCTTTTTTCCCATGATGGTTCCTCCTGTCGAAAGGCGACTCGGTGACTCCGGTATAGGATTGCTGCCCTAGCGCGTCAATCCCACCCGAGGACTCTCACCTATCAGTACCGATCCCGGCGGCCGCCGCCACCGCCGAAGCCGCCTCCCCGGGGCTGCTGCTCGCGCGCCATATTGACCGTGAGGGGGCGCCCTCCGAGGTCGCGCCCGTTCAAGGCCGTGATCGCCGCCTGCGCCTCTTCTTGGCGGGCCATGTTCACAAAGGCGAAGCCGCGGGGGCGTCCGGTATCTCGATCCATGACGATACTGACTTCAAGCACCTCGCGGCCACCTTCCTCAAAGAGCGTGCGGAGTTGCTGCTCATCCACGCTGAAGGGCAGATTCCCCACGAACACTTTCGATCCCATGCCTCTTTCTCCTTTTCTCGATATCGATCCCTGGTGCTGCTCTAGGCCAAACCGCGCTCTTACGGTCGGCCATTGTCACGCCTGAGGGCGCGGGCCTGTTGTTTGCGACGCCGACGAGCAGCCTCGCGAACCTTACGCCGCTTGCGCTCCCCTGGTTTCTCATAACTCTGTTTCCGTTTCAAATCCCGGAGGATCCCGTCACGCAGCACGAGGCGCTTGAAGGCGCGGAGCGCCGATTCGACTCCGCGTTCGTCCACGATGACCTCGAGGGGACGGCGATGCGAGGGGTGCGTACCCGCCTCGCTCCCCTGGTCATCACGCCGCCGATACTCCGCCATCCTTCCTTCACCTCCCGTCGTGGCACGCCCACTCGCGCGTGATTGGCACAAAAAAAACCGCGGGACTTCAGTCCTCGCGGCCTCGTCAAGGTCAAAGGACAAATCCGTGAGAATGTGTAGTCAAAGGCATAATAGATCTTTCAGGCCTTGCTGTCAATGACTTCTTTTTTGCCACGTTCCGCAGGTCACCCCCCCCTCCCTCGGGCGCAACCCGATCCGGTGCGAGTTTGACAGTTCCGGTGCCAACCCGTATAATGCACCCCCAGGAGGGGCATCTATGTCGAAGGCGCTCAAGGCCCTGGCAAAGGGTGGCATCGTCCATCTGGAACGCTTGGCCTCCATCCTTAAGGGGCTCACCCCCGAAGAACTGGAGACCCTCGAGCTGCTCCTTGACAGCCAGGCCCAAGCAACCATTCGCCGTTCCTTGAAGGAGCTGGACCGCGGCGAGGGCATCCCGCTTGAAAAGTGGTAAGCCGTACGCCGTCGTCCTCGCCCCCTCTGCCCACCGCCTGTACAAGAAACTAGATTCCGCCCGGCCCTCCACTCGCCTTTCCAGGGTATACGTTCGCATCACTTTCAGTTCGGGAAAGCCGAGTATCGGATCGCCTACCGCGTTCGAGAGGATAACCGGCAAGTCGAGATCGTCCTCGTGAAGAGCCGTGAGCGCTTCTACGATGTCCTCGCCCGGATCATCCGAGGACGGTAACGTCACACTGGATCGGGACGAAGGCCTTTGAAGGATCAAGAAGGTCAGGTGTCTTCCTGACTCATCCTGCCCTGCGCCCCTGGCGTGGTGGGCTCCGTCGCTGTGCGGCCCGCCTGGCTGCCAGGCGCTCGAGTTGGGTCACGACCCGGCCCAGCTCCTCGGCCATCAGGTGCGGGCCGACCTCGCGAAAGGCCTTGACCTTACCGCCTTCCCGAATCTGGGTTCGATGGAGCTTCGAGGCGTATCGCAGCGCCCTGTCGAACCCGGATTTCAGTTTTGGCCTTTTCGTGTTGATCGGGTCCATGGTGATCGCCAGGCACCAGCCACCAACCGACGGGCGAGGGTACAAATCTACGGGTGCCACCCGAGGCGGGGCTGCGCCAGGTCATACACTCTTTTCCGGTGGAGGATCGCGAGGACCCACACCTCGTTCCGCACAATCTTGTAGACGACTCTGTAATCCCCCACGCGCAATTTCCGATACACGTGGAACGGGCCGCGTAGGGGTTCGCCGTAGCGGTCGGGCGCTGTGCTGAGCCGTCCTTCGATGGCGCGGGCCAGGCGGCGCTGCAGGTTGCGGGGAATGGCCGGAATATCTTCGCTCGCCACCAGCGGATGGTAGAGGAGAGAGGTGGGCATCTAGCTAGCGGCTCGCCCGCCGCCTTTTCAAGTGCCCCCAGGCCTCCCTATGGCTGACGGCTTTCGCCCGGTCAAACGAGCGGGCCCGCTCCTCAGCGAGCTCCCCCAGGGCCACATCTTCGGTGGCCTCGAGCGCCTGGCGGACGAGGTCGCGGACCTTGAGCGACAGCGAAACCCCGTCCCGCTTTGCCACACGTCGCAGGGTCTCGTAGACCGGTCGCTCGAAGACAACGTTCACCCTCGGGTTGATTGTCGGCATCGGTGTCACCTCCGAGGGGAAGTGTAACACAAGTGATGGACCGGTGTCAATCGTGGAACAACGCCCTGCACTCGTCGGCGAGGAATCCTCCCACGATTTCGAGGTTGGGATGCGCTTCCCAGAGGAACTGCCGGTACATCTCTTCGGGCTCAACGGATACCGACCTCCATGTATACGTTGGACCGGCATGTTCCTTGGCCCAGGCGCGAATATCCTTCTGGTAGGCTCCGTAGACGAGGCCGGAGACCTTGGTCCACACGCAGGCAGCCAGGCACATCGGGCACGGCGCGTGGGTGGTGTACAGGACGGCGCCCGGCTTCAGGTGCCGGTGCCCCTCCCGCATCGCAGCCTTCCTCAGGCAGTTGAGCTCTGCATGGCCGGTCGGGTCGCGGTAGGTGATGACCTTGTTGCCCGACGCAGTGACGATCTTGCCGTCCCTGACGAGGACAGCTCCGAAGGCGTAGTCGCCCCGCTCTCTGGACTCCTTGGCGACCCGGATTGCCTCTCTCATCCACTGAGGATCGGGATGACCAGGGGACAACATTCACCTTCTCCTCGGCCCCCACGAAAGCCGATTCGCCTCCCTCCTCCAGGACTAGCGCGGCGACACCCAGGAGATGGGCGAGGTAGGGCACCTTACTGCCTTCCCGCATCTGCCTTCGATGGTGCTTCGAAGCGTACTGCACGCGTTGTCGAACTGGGATTTCAGTCTTGGCTTGCTCCGGAGGGTACCAACGGCTATCTCGCGGTGGTGCGGAACGATGACGGTGCGGATTCCTTCAGCGTCCTCCTTGGCAAACTTGATGTGGCTGCCCCTCTGACCGACTTGGACGAACCCTGCCGCTTCGAGCCTGCGCTTGACCTCACGGTAAGGCAACGGCCTAAGCGGCACTAACCTCAACCTCTATTCTGTGCAGGTTGGGCGCTGTCTTCGCCTTGGGCTCTTCGAAGTAAAGTTCTAATGCCTCCCGGAGGTTCGCGAGCGCCTGCCTCTCGGTCTCCCCCTGACTGGCGACGTCCACTTCAAGACACTGCGCCACGAACCAGTCGCCCTCTCGCCATACGCTCGCCGTAAACGTCCGCTTCATCCGTGTACGGATTATACTGGCTTGGCAGCCATCGCTAAAGCGAAAAAGCGCCGGGGGGCTCGAAGGCCCGGCCCGGCGCGACTCGATCTCTTGCGCGACCCTACCGCCAGATGAAGATGGTCCGGCTGCCGCCGTGGAATCCGTCGGGCTGGAATCCCCCGTGGTGGAACCCGTGCTGGAACTGATGGTGTTGGAACTGGGGGTGGTCGCGGCGGAGGAACCCGCGATGGTCACGGAAGACGCAGGGCTGATGGGTGCACCCGAAGTGCCCGAACTCTTGGTGTTGGAAGGCATGGGTGAAAGGCACGTGCTGCTGGGCGTGGATGAATCCGGTGGCGGCCGCCGGACCCGGTGCCGCAAGCAGCAGCCCGATTAGGAAGGCCCCTATCCATATTATTATATGTCTCAATCCGCGGCTTGTCATCGGCCCCTCTCCTCCTGTTTCATCCTGTCTCATCGCACAGCCTGTCATCCTGGAGACGTCCTTCGACCGTTCATCTATTATAGAGACGATCCCGGCCCCGCCTGTATTTCAGGCCCCTTCGGGCGCGCGGCACACCCCTTGCAACATCAATAGGTTAGAGGCTTAGCGCGGAGTACAGGCGGGCGTACACATGGCCATGTATCGCGTGGTGTGCTATTTCTGCTCCCAAGAGGTCATCAGCCCCTTCTGGGACGAGATCCAGGAACACCTCGATTCGTGCTTTTATGACCTGACCCCTGAAGAGCAGGGGAGGGTGGACACCGCCGACGAGGTGCCGAGTCAAAGCGTGCCCCATGAAGCGACAGAGCTTTGGGATGAGTGCGGGACGGCACAGCCGTCACCGGCGCGTCTCGTTGGGCTCAAAGCTCGTCGGGCCGGCTAGCGCAGGCGGTCGACCCAGTTCGCCAGCACTGCGATACCGCAGATCGCTACGACGAACCCCAGGATTTCTATGCCCATGAACCCTCCCGTGTGAATGGTCTCGCCCTCAGGACGGATGTCCACGGCATATAGCTGGCATCTCGACAATGGATACAATATATGGTGGGAAACCGTCAAGGGAAAAATGCGGTGGGTTGCGCGCGGCGCGACCAAAACAGGCAAGGACGCACGACGCGCCGGGGCTCTCTGGTGCGAAGGGTGGCTTCGATAGCTTTCGCAAGGATTGCACGGGACCGGGACTGCTAGAGGCGTTTCCTACTGCTAGAGGCTAGGCCGCCTCTTTCTCTGCGAGCCCGGCCCTCGGAGCGGCCTTTTCTGGTACGCTACACTCGGTGCAGAAATACACCGGGAAGTTCATCTCCTTGTCCCAGCCGTACCCCATCAGGATCGATCCGCACTTCAAACAGGTCGGTGGCATGGCCATGGTCCCCACCTCCCTTTGCCCCGGTCCCGTGCCGTCCCCTCACATTCTTTGGTCTCTCAAAAAGCGAACGCCTTCCCGGGCCGTGCTCCGCCCGGGAAGGCGTCTGGATGTCAAGTGCACCAACGATGCTGCCGGAGGTGGGCCAGGAGCTATCCCTACCCCGGTTCCATTGTCCCGTTCCCTCTTAGCTTAAGTATCGGCAGCCCTGGAGGGGATGTCAAGGCCGTTGGGACCGCTTGCCCGGCGTGCGTTCTGGTTGGAGGCGGCCCTGTTCCAGCGGCCCAGCCACGTCCGGCTGGTTCGCGCCGCCCTTCTGCTCATCGTCGATGATGGAACGGATGTAGTCACTGATAACTTGTCGCGTCTCGGCGCCGGGCTGGAGGAACTCGAGTCCGGTGCGGTATATCAACTTTTGCCCCCCCTTGGCTTGCCCCTCCGGGCGGGAGACCACCGACCGGACCGCGCGACACCTGAGCTTGAGTTTCTTTCCCACGAGGGTCAGGACCAGATCAAAGGCGATGCCGGGTTGGACAACCTGGGCGTGCTCGATCAGCGCTCCGCCAAGACTGATATCCAGGAGCGAGACGTCATGGACGGCATTCACCCTCCCCCGGGTCCTGCCCCCGACATTCACCCGGGGATATCGCCGCCTTTCTGACTGCGCCTCCCCCATTCGGAACCTCCCCGGCGCCGCTCAGTTCGAGCCGCGCCTCTTCCAGCCAAGAGTATTAGCAAAGGGTGTGCCAGGGTAGGGAAGGAGCGGTCCTTGGATGGATGTGGTGGCCGCGGTGAGCGACGGTGGAGCGTCGGTGCGGCCGAGAGTTAGTAGTGGGAGTGCGGCATCGTGGTTCGCTGCGGCTCCTCGATGGCGCGCACGAAATGCCAGGCGGCCGGGTAAGGATGGACGGGGCAGCGGGGGAATTTACTGCCTTTATTCACGGCGATCACGTAGCCACAGTCCACGCAACGATACATCCCCGAGCGGAAGCTGACTTGATTCGGTGATCCCATGGCCTGGTTCCTCCCTTCCTTCCTTACCTCACCGTTCGCACACCCCCTCATGAGCAAGTCCGGTGCCAGCGCTAAGTTCTCTAAAGTAGAGGGCTGACCCCCCGGATGGCGGTGGGGATTTTCGTCACCGGCGTTGAAAATACCCCAACGGATCATGCTGTTGCTTAGGAGCAGCCCGATCAGATGATCAAGAAGGTCGAATCCGATCGGTGGATCTAGCGGCAACGAGGACGGCTGACGCCCAACGATCGGGAGTCGCACCTTCGGCCCCTCTCCCCGGGCCTTTCCGAAGGAGCCCGGAACCCTTCGGGCCCGCGGCGACCCTGGTCGGTCCGAAGGCCTTCGGACTTCCGCCAATGTCGCTCGGGGCCTGCAGGTGCTTCGGCGAGGATGGGTCGGCTGGGGATTAGAGCGCGGGGGTGCCGGGGCTCGTCACTTCGGGGGAGAGCGGCTTCAGGGCGGGGAACTGCTCAATGAGGCTTTTCGGGATGCGGCCGATGGGAAGGCCGAGGTTGGATTTCATCATGAAGGCATTCGCGGCCGCCTTGCCGCGCGGGTGGTTGTTGAAGAAGACGAAGGTCATCCCCGTCTTCGACGCGAGGGCCTGGATCTTCGGCACCCATTCCCGGAGTTCGCCCTCCGAGTACAGGTAATCGTAGCGCTCGGCGGCCTCCTGATGCTTCCACCACTTCTCCGCGGCGCGGCCGTGGAACCGCACGTAGCCCACCTCACTCGTCGCCTCCACCACCTTGGGCGGGAGCCTGGGGAGTTCGGGCTCGTCCACCGCGCACAGGCCCATCCGGTGCGTGCGCAACAGGTCGAGGGTCGCGGGGGCGTACCAGGAGGCGTTGCGGAACTCCACGACCAGCGGGAGGCCTTCCAAAGCCTCGCGCAGGCGGAGGAGATGCTCGCGGTTCTCCGTGGTGTTCCAGAAGCTATATGGAAACTGGGCCAGGACGCACCCGAGGGCCTGTCGATCTTCGAGGGGGCGCAAGGCCTCGCGAAAGGCCGGGGCCGCGGCATCGAAATTGTCGCGCCGGTGGGTCATGTCGCCATGCGCCTTGACGGTGAAGGTCATCTGGCCGCCCGCATTTTTGGCCATCGCCTCGAGCGTCTTCGCGCTCGGCACCTGGTAGTAGGTGTAATTGATCTCCAGGGCATCGAAGCACTGGGCGTAGAAGGCGAGCATCTCCTGGTCGCGGAGCCGTTCCGGGTAGAAGGCCCCCTTCCAGTCCGCATACTTGAATCCCGACGTCCCGATCTTGATGCTGCCCTGGTTCAGGCTGTGCCCTCACTCTACCCGGACGTGCCAGCGCTCGTACAGGTGCTCGGGGATCTCCAGGAGGAACCGGGAGGGCTTCAGGATGAGCTCCCGCCGCCTCAGATCCGTCGTGCGCAGCGGGTGGCAGAGGGTGAGCTGATCCTTGGCCCTGGTGCTCGCCACATAAAAGAGGCGCCGCTCCTCCTCGAGTCCCCCCTCCTCGCGCAGGGCGGCAGAGGAGGGGAACCACCCATCGACCAGCCAGATGAGGAAGACCACAGTCCATTCCAGGCCCTTGGCCTGGTGGATGCTGGAGAGGATCAACAGCTCATCCCGCGGTTCATCCCAGTAGACGTCCTCGCCGGTGATGGCACCGAGGAGTGACAGTTCCGTGAGGAGGGCCTCGAGGGATTCGTAGCGGAGGGCGAAGATGGCCAGTTGCTCGAGGTCCTCCACCCGGGAGGCCCAGTTGGGATACCGCGTCTTCAGGACCTCGCGATAGCCCCCCTCGAGCGCCGCGGCAATCATCTGGGCCGGGGCGCGAGGGAGGGCGAGGAGCGTGGCCAAAAGAGTCAAGAACTCCTGAAAGCCTCTGCGGGCCCTCGGTTGAAGCCGGGGGGCAATGGCCCCGAGCGCGTCGAGATCGATAGGCTGGCTCTGCCCCGCCACCGCGCGCCAGATCTCATCGGCGGTGGCGTTGCCGATCCCCGGATGGAGCTTGACGGCCCGCTTCCAGGCCAGCTCATCCCGCGCGTTGGCCACGATCCTGAGATACGCGAGGATGTCCTTGACGTGGGCCTGCTCGTAAAAGCGGAGGCCCGAGCGGATCTCGAAGGGGATGCCGCGCCTCGTGAGCTCCAGCTGCAGCTGGATGCTCTGGTAGTGGGCCCGGTAGAGCACCGCCATTTCGTGAAGCGGGATCCCTTCATCGCGAAGCTCCAGGATCCGTTGGGCGATGAAAGCGGCCTGCTCCTCCTCGTCGGTGAGGGCCGCGAGGGCTGGCTTTGTCCCGGAGGATCGGACCGCCCGTAACGTCTTGTGGTGCTGGTGGACGTTGTGGGCGATGCTGGCGTTGGCCAGCTCGAGCACCTCGGGGGTGCTCCGGTAGTTGGTCTCCAGCGTGTGGACGGCCGCGTCCGGGTAGCGTTCGGTGAAGCGGAGGATGTTGGCGTAATTCGCGCCGCGGAAGGCGAAGATCGACTGGGCATCATCCCCCACGACCATGAAGTTCCGGTGCCCGGAGGCGAGGAGATCCAGGATCTCCCCCTGGATCGCGTTCGTGTCCTGATACTCGTCGCAGAGGACGTGGAGGAACCGCTGGCGGTAGGTGTCGAGCGCCTCGGGGTGCTCGCGGAGAAGGCGGAGCCAGAGCGAGAGGAGGTCATCGTAATCAACCAGGTTGTCCTTGAGCTTCCGCTCTCGGTACCGGCGGGCGATCTCGAGGATCTCCGCCTCGAAGAGGGTGAAGAAGGGATACCGCTCTTCCAAGACCTTCATCAGCGACCGCCCGGTGTTGATGACGCTCGACTGGATGTCCTGGAGGACGTCCCCGCGCGGGAAGCGGTGCCTCGTCACGGCGATCCCGAGATCGGCGACACAGGCCTGGAGAAGCTCTTTGGCGTCCTCGCGGTCGAGGATGGTGTAGCCGCCCGTGAGGCCCACGGCGGATGCATGGCGGCGGAGGATCAGGTTGCCGATGTGGTGAAAGGTGCCCCCCCAGACCTCGCGACTGTCCCCGCGGGCCACCTCGGCCACCCGGCGGAGCATCTCGCGGGCCGCCTTGTTGGTGAAGGTGACCAGGAGGATGCGGGACGGATCGATCCCCTGGTCGATGAGGTAGGCGACCCGGTAGGTGATGACCCGCGTCTTGCCGCTCCCCGCGCCCGCAATGACGAGATGCGGACCGGGGCCGGCGGTCACCGCCTGAAGCTGGGCGGGGTTGAGCTGGGCCTCGTAGAGCGAGAGGTCCACGGGGGCCTTGGCCGTCTTCAGGACATATTCCTTCACCGCGCCCGCCCCGCTGTGTTCAATCGAATGACCATCGGTTGTCCCAGGCTCAACGCGCCTTCCTTAGAGCGTTCAGCCGCCTGTGGGGAAACAGGTTACCAAAGAACGGAACACTTCAGGAAGTCCAATCTCACTCTCTGGGTAAATCGGCACCGATCTCTTTGGAGATCAATTCTGCTAACATGACGGTCACCAAGGAGGTCGGGTATGGGAATGATCTTTACTCCTCGACCAGGTCAAGGATCTCCCGGAGGGCCTCCCCGACCTTCGCCATGAGGACGTCAGAGAGGCGAGTAATCGGGCCCCGGATGAGCCGCCGGTTGTCGATAGCCCGCAGCTGGTCGATCAGAAGATCGGAGTCCTGGCGCAATTGGCCCGAGGCGGGAACACGAACTCTGAGAGGCTCTGCATCCTCCACCACGTTCGTGGTGAGTGGAATTATGATCGTGGAGGGATGGTTGGCGTCGACCAGTGCCTGAGATTGGACGACCAGCACCGGCCGTGTCTTACCGGGCTCAGTCCCAAGCCGGGGTTCAAGGTTGGCGAGCCAGACTTCGCCCCGATCAGGCATCGGGGTCCTGCTCGATGGCGGCGAACTCGGCGTTGACCCGCAGACTCTCCTTCCGGACCTTCCGCGAGACCTCCGCGAGCCGCTTGGCCCGAAGCCGGGCGCGGGTGGCGCGATTCATCCGCGCAATCGCACGACGGATGTACTCGGCTCGGGACAGATTCAGCGCCTCGGCGCATCGCCCGCTCGTCTCGAGCAGGTCATCGGGTAACTTGATAGAAATCGCTCCCATGGGTCACCTCGAGGATATCCCTATTTGATATGCAAACTACATATCTCAAATGGCAACTCAACGCAACTACTTTTTCGATGGTCCGCCAGATCCCCCCATGTCGGGGGAAGCTATCAGGATCTCGCAAGGTACCCTTCTGTGATCGAAGTCTGATGGCAAAGTTTCCTGTCGATGCACCGAAACGGAAGGTCATCAAGGCATTGGAAAAAGGCATAGATCCTCCAAGGGGCGAGGGGGAGAATTAGGCAACAAAAGATTTGACCCCTTTACGTTCGGGAGTTCGAAGGCAAGGTCCTGGTGATCCTCGAGAACCTCGGGGAGCGGGCATGAGGCGATTAGCACGAGCGTCCGGGCCGCAGCAGGGGAATGTCAAGATTCAAGACCCGACCCCCATCCCCGCTCGCGACCCCCATCCCCGCTCGCAAAGACGGCCTTGGTCGAGGCGTCCATCGCAGCGTTCCCCGGCGAGTTTACCTTGGCCGACCTCGAGCGCGCCTGCCCCGGCGTCAGCCGGGAGATGATTCGCCGCGTTCTCCGGGACCTTCAAAAATCGGGGCATGTGACGTGCATGGGCCGGGGTCCGGGTGCTCGTTGGCGGAGAAAGGGTAATACCCTCAAGAGAGGGTAAGAAAGAGGGTAATGTCGTGGTGGGCCCGGCGTCCCATCGGCTTCCGGGTGGGGGCCAGGCACGCTAACTTATTGGCCACATTGATCTGGGGCCGTGATGGGTGTGCGGTGTCATGAACCCTGACCCCTAACCACTAACGCCTTACGCCCAGTCCCTAACCCCTAACGCCCAGCAATGCGGTATCTAGTGACCATCGAGCAGGACGAAGCCGGCTACTATGTCGTGGAGTGCCCGGCCCTACCCGGCTGCCTCTCTCAGGGGCGAAGCCGGGAAGAGGCCCTGGCAAATATCCGCGAGGCCATCGTCCTCAGTTTGGAGACCCGCAAAGGCCAGGGGTTGCCTCTTGAGGTAGAAGTCGCCGAAGTCGAGGTCGCAGCCCCGTGATTTCCTTGGCTGCCTCTCTCTCAGGCAGCCAAAACCCCCGCGTTCCCCGCCAACTCCTCTTCCAGGGGGACCAGTCTGTGCCCCGCTGCCCTACCTCCTCCCCTAGCACTCGTTCGGACGAACTCGGCGAGTCAATCTCGTGACGAAGCTTCCCGTGTGCTCCGGCGAGGAGGCGATCCGCGCCTTTGAACGGGCTGGCTGGATCAGGGATCGGCAGAAGGACCGGGGGACTGAGGGTCAGGTCTTGATTTTGCATTTTCCTGAGGTTGCAAGATGATGAGGGGGGGTGGGGGTCCTCGCAAAGGACCGGCATGAGAGGAAGTGATAGCGGGTGTGTCACCGTTTCCGGAACTGGTAGACGGTCTCGCCGGGCCGGACCAGCCCCAGGTCCCGCCGGGCGATCTCCTCGGACTGGGAGGGGTGCCGGCGCAGTGCCTCGACCTCCTGCCGGAGCAGAGCGTTCTCCTGCTTGAGGGCTTCGATCTGCTGCTCCAGGTGCGCCTTGACACTCCACATCTGGTAGAGCTGGAACAGGCTGCGATCCCCGAAGAGCGACAGGAGGAGCAGGAGCCCCAGAAAGCAGAGGAGGAGGAAGAGGCCAGGCCGCGGCCGTCTCCGGTGCAACTCCAGGGGATCTGCCCCTTCGGCAGGCTCAGGGCGGTGAGCCTTCGACCCGAGCTCAGGCCGAGGGCCCCGGTCGAACCGCTTAGGCATCACCGCCCCCTCAATGGGCGAAAGGCGTCCACCCCGGGAAAGCGGGCCGCCGCCCCTAACGCTTCTTCGATGCGGAGGAGCTGGTTGTACTTGGCCGTGCGGTCCGTGCGGGATGCAGAACCGGCCTTGATCTGGCCGGCGTTCACCGCGACGGCCAGGTCCGCGATGGTGACATCCTCGGTCTCGCCGGAGCGATGAGAGATGATCGTGGCGTACCCGGCCCGCTTGGCCACGGCGATCGTCTCGAGCGTCTCGGTCACTGTCCCGATCTGGTTCACCTTGATCAGGATGGCGTTGGCGAGTCCGCTGGCGATGCCCTCGCGGAGGAGGGCGGCGTTGGTCACAAACAGGTCGTCCCCGACGAGCTGCACCCGGTCCCCGAGGGCACTCGTGAGGAGTGCCCATCCCTCGAGATCCCCCTCGGCCATCCCGTCCTCGATGGAGACGATGGGATACTGCTTGACCCATCCCGCGTAGAACTCCACCATTGCTTCCCGGCTGAGCTCCTTTGTGGTCTCGGCCAGGAGGTGATACTGCTCTTTTTCGTAGAACTCGCTGGCCGCCGGGTCGAGCGCGACGAAGACGTCCCGTCCCGGGCGATAGCCGGCCCGGGTGATGGCCTCGAGGATCAGCTCGACCGCCTCTTCGTTCGAGCGAAGATCCGGCGCAAAGCCGCCCTCGTCCCCGACGGCGGTGCTATAGTCGCGCCTCTTCAACACACCGCGCAAGCTCTGGAACACCTCCACGCCGATCCGGAGCGCCTCGGCAAAGCGCCCACCGGCGACCGGGACAACCATGAATTCCTGAAAGTCCACGGTGTTGTCGGCGTGCCTTCCCCCGTTGAGGATGTTCATGAAGGGGACCGGAAGGTCGCGGGCATCGGCCCCCCCGAGATAGCGATACAAAGGCAGGCCAGCCTCGTCGGCCGCAGCCTTGGCCACCGCCAACGACACCCCGAGGAGGGCGTTGGCCCCGAGCCTTCCCTTGGTGGGTGTCCCATCCAGCCGGCACAGGGTCTCGTCCACGCGGGACTGGTCGAACGCCTCCGCGCCGATGAGCGCTGGGGCGATGAGGGTGTTCACATGCTCCACCGCCTTCTGGACCCCCTTCCCCGCGTAGCGCTGTGGATCGCCATCCCTGAGCTCCACCGCTTCGCGCTCGCCCGTGGACGCCCCCGAGGGGACTGCAGCCCGGCCAAAGGCTCCGCTTTCCAGGCGGACGTCGACCTCGACGGTCGGGTTGCCCCGGGAATCCAGGATCTGGCGCGCATGCATGTGAACAATCTGACTCATGGGGACGATCTCCTGGGCCCCATCATCGGGGCTACGCACTGTACACGAATTCCCGGCTCGCCTCGATGAGCCGCTCGAGATCGGGTGCGTTCTTGGCTTCCACATAGAGCCGGACGACCGGCTCGGTTCCCGACGGCCGGATCAGGAGCCAGCTCCCATCCTCGAGCAGGAGCTTGGTTCCGTCCTTCCGCTCGACCGCTACGACCCTCCGGCCGATCAGCTCACGAGGCGGCTCCTCGAGCTTCGTGAGGAGGCGTGCGCGCTCCTCAGGCCTCAGGGTGAAATCGATCCGTCGGGAGAGGATCGTCCCGACCTGGGCGTACAGCTCGTCGAGCAGCTCCCTCAGGGATGCCCGCCCCCGGTGCGCGACCATCTCGGCCACGAGCAGACACGCCAGCACCCCATCCTTCTCCGGGATGTGCCCCCGAATGGTGAGCCCGGCACTCTCTTCGCCGGCCAGGATGACCTTCTCCTGCAGGATCAGCTCGCCGAGGTACTTGAACCCGACCGGGGTTTCATACACGGGGACGTGGTAATGACGGGCGACCGCGTCGAGGAGATGCGTGGTCGCCACCGTGCGCGCGACGCCCGCGGGTGCCGGACGCGTGGTGAGCAGGTGCTTGAGCAGCAGGGCCAGAATCTGGTTGGCGCTCGGGAGCGTACCGTCGCTGTCCACGATGCCGAAGCGATCGGCGTCTCCGTCCGTGGCGAGGCCGAGGTGGGCGCGCCGCTTGACCACGCGTTGCGTGAGCTCCTGGAGCCGCGTCGGGGCCGGGTCCGGAGGGCCGCCCCCGAAGAGGGGATCCCGCCAGTCGTGGAGCATCTCGACCTCGCACCCTGCCTCCCGACAGGCGGCGTCCAGGACCCCCCGCCCGGTCCCGAAGAGGGGGTCCACCACCACCTTGAGGCGGGCCCGGCGGATCGCCTCGTAGTCCACGAGACTCTGGAGGTGCGTGAGATAGGGCGGGAGCGGATCGATCATCGTGAGGAGTCCCGCCTTTTCTGCCGCCTCGATCTCTATGGTTTCCACCTGGGCATTCGGCAACCGCGCATTCGCCTGGGCCTCGACGTAGCGGGTCACTTCCGGTGGGGCCGGACCTCCCGCGGCCGTGGAGAATTTGATGCCGTTCCACTCCGGCGGGTTGTGGCTGGCGGTGATGGTGATCCCTCCGCCCGCCCGCCGGCGCCGGATCTCGCAGGCGACCACGGGGGTGGGTGTATCCCGCTCGCAGAGGAAGACCCGGATCCCGTTGGTGGCAAGGAGCTTGGCCGCCTCACCCGCGAAGCGTTCCGACAGGAAGCGGGTATCGTACCCGACCACGATCCCTCGCCCCTCGAGCCCCGCGGCCTTGAGGTGGTCGGCGATGCCCTGGACGACGGCCATCGCTCGGGGCAAGGTAAAATCGTCGGCGATGACGCCGCGCCAGCCGGACGTCCCAAACTGAATCCGCGTCATGGCCTCCTCACGCACACGTGCAGAGATTGTCGGCAGTATAGAGACGGTCCCTCGACACTGTCAAGGTGAAATGACTTGCGAGAAGCCCTGGAGTTCATTATACTTACGAAATCCGCGGAGCAGGGGAATACGCAGGGGGCCGGGAGTGGCCGACGAAAAGATTTTGATCGTCGATCCTGACCAGGCCGCGCGTCGGCGGCTCGCAAAGGTGCTGCGCCAACGAGGTCTTCAGCCGGTGGAGGCCTCCGGCGGCGAGGAAGCCCTGAAGGAGCTCGCAAAGGACGAGTACGCGGTCGTCTTCCTTGACCTGGGGGGGGCAGGACCCAAGGCCGCCGATGTGGTGGGGCGCATGGTCGAGCAGAAACCGGAGCAGGCCATCATTGTGCTGGCGCCTCCCGCGAGTGCGGGTGCCAGCGCTGCCCTGGCGAAGGGGGCGTACACGGCCCTCGCGACGCCGCTGCAACCGGCCGAACTCGAGATCGGGCTCAGGAATGCCCTCGAGCGATATCAGCTGTTTCGCACCAACACCCGTCTCCGCCACGAGACCCTGCAGGATGACCTGACGGGGGTCCTCAATCGTCGATATCTGGATCGATATCTGGGCGAGGAGATCGAGCGGTCCCGCCGGTACAAACACCCCTTCTCCCTCCTCTTCTTCGACCTCGATCACCTGAAGCACATCAACGACCAATATGGGCACCTGTCGGGGAGCAGGGTGCTGATAGAGGTGGTGAAGGTCATCATGACGCAGCTCAGACGGACCGACAAGATATTCCGGTTTGGCGGGGATGAGTTTTCGGTGACGCTGCCCGAGACCGATCAGCGAGGGGCGGTGGAGACAGCGCACCGCCTGCGCCAGGCGATCCGGGACCATCGGTTCCATCCGGTGGAAGGGGCCGAGGTGTCGCTCACGGCCAGCTTCGGGGTCGCCACGTATCCTGAGGACGGGCAGACCGGCGAAGACCTCTTGCGCCACGCCGACGAGGCGATGTATCTCGTCAAGACGGGGACCAGGGACGGGGTCGGGATCAAGGACAAACGATGAAGCGCCTGAGCATCCTGGGCTCCACCGGCTCGATCGGCAT
>JAHFDE010000128.1 GCA_023249165.1 Candidatus Methylomirabilota bacterium
TCCCGGCGGAAGCCCTCCGCATCCAGTCTGCGCTCGAACCCAACGACAAGTCGAGTAGCGCGGGGGAATCTCACCCCCGCGCCCTCACAGAACCGGACGTGAAACTCTCGCCTCATCCGGCTCCTACGATCCAACCTCCGGTAGAACACCGAGTTGCCACAGGGCGAACAAGTTCGGCTCCCGTCGCGCCACACGTCCCAGCCAATACGTGGACGCTCGCTCCCGGCGTCGAAACCGCGTGAACTTCCGCCGCACCCATGCAGCCAAGGCCTCGTTGAAGTGGCGAAGGACCTGAACACACTTCGACCGATAGAACCGGCCGTAGTAGTTCATCCAGCCACGTACCGTCGGGTTTGAGAACCGCGCCAAATCCTCCAGACGCTGGTTGTTCCTGGTGGAAGCCATCCGCCACTCGCGGATGGTTTCGCGGATCTTCTTGGTGGCCTTGGAGCTGATCGCCGGAAGAAAGCTCACGAAGAACTTTCCCCGATGATTCTTCGCCCGTCGAGGTTGGAAGGTGTAACCCAGGAAGTCGAACTTGATCTGCTCGTACTCCCCGCGCCGATCATCGTCTTTGCAGTACACGATCCGGGTCTTCGTTGGATGAAGCTCCAGATGACACTGCGCCAACCGATCTCGGATAGCCTCCAACACCGACCGCGCCTGCTTCTCGCTGCTGCAGTGGACGAGGGCATCGTCCGCATAGCGCTCGAAGCGAACGGACGGATAAGTCCGCCGCATCCACTCATCGAACGCGTAGTGGAGAAACAGATTCGCCAGCAACGGGCTGATGACGCCCCCTTGTGGAGTGCCCTTCGTCCGCTGCTCCGTAGTCCCGTCCGGCCGCTGCATGGGGGCACGAAGCCACCGGGCAACATAGAGCCGGACCCACGGTTCGTCGATGTGGTGCGCCACGGCACGCTCAACCAAGTTCCAATCCAGATTGTCAAAGAAACCCTTGATATCCAGATCGATGACCCAGTTGGCTTTCCAGCACCGCTGCCTCGCAACTCCCACAGCGTCGAGCGCACCCCGGCCAGGTCGATATCCGTAGGAGTCTGGATGAAACAACGGTTCCAGCCGAGGCTCCATGACTATCTTCACGACCGTCTGCGCAATTCTGTCGGCGACAGTAGGAATGCCAAGAGAACGAGTGCCTCCATCTCCCTTTGGTATCTCGACGAGCCGCACTGGCGGCGGAAAGTATGAGCCCGATGACAGCCGGTTCCAGATCTTGTACAGGTTATCCTGTAGATCTCTTTCGAACGTCGTCAACGACTCCCCATCCACGCCAGCCGCTCCCCGGTTCGCCTTCACCCGCTGGTACGCTTCCCAGACGAGTTGCTTCGGAATGTTGTAAGGCTTTGCCTCAGGCATGGGCTCCTCCCAGTACCGGTTGACCCACACCCTCGGCCAGATCGTTGGGCCCCCTCGCTCCACCCGCATTACCAGGCTTCAACGCTACGACGAGCCCATCCGCCCCTTCGCCCCGCATCGGTACTCTACCCCTCGTGGGTCCTCCACTTGGGGATCTCCCTTGGCATCGGAGCGACAGGTTCCCGCGTTCCGCACAAGAGCCTGCACTGGGTTCACGCACACCTTCATGCCGGTCACCGCTCGGGCCATAAGCAGGCACCTCCCGAGCTTGTCCCGGGCCAACAACTGGAGCCCGGTTTTGGTAGACATCCCTACGCTTTCGACACGTCATCGGTGGTTCACTTTCGTTCGTCTCCCCAGCGCACACCTGACGGTTTTGTACCGCCTTTTCCGAGAACGCTCACCACTCCGGCCATTGGACCAGAGCAGCTTCCGGTGGTTTGGATCCTGACCCTGCAGCCGGAATCCGAGGGGCCGACCCTCATCTCTTGTGCAGCATGGCTGCTTCAAGGAGCTGTGAAAGCCTCCTGTCTGCGCCTTCGCGGCGCACAGTCGTCCGCGTAGCGGACGACGGCAACATCGCCATCGGCGCGCTTGTGTCGCCAGTCCTCGATCCACAGATCCAACGCGTAGTGCAGGTAGACGTTCGCGAGGAGCGGTGAAACCACTGCCCCCTGCGGCGTACCCACCGTCGTCTTGGACCACTCACCGTCCTCCGAGACCCCGGCCCTGAGCCACTTACGGATCAGGCGGAGCACTCGTTGGTCTGCAATCCGATGCTCGAGGAACTTCATCAACCATCGATGATCGATTGCGTCGAAAAAGCCGCGGATATCCGCGTCGAGCACCACGTTAACGTTTTTCTTCTCCATGAACGCGACCCAGAGCGAATCCAACGCTTGATGCTGGTTTCGCCCGGGCCTCATCCCGTAGGAGAAGCCCAGGAAGTCGGCCTCGTAGATCTGATTGAGCACCGTGACGACGGCCTGCTGGACGATCTTGTCCTCCAGGGAAGCTATTCCCAGGGGGCGCATGTGCCCGTCCACCTTGGGGATGTAAGTCCTCTTGGATGGTTGGGCGCGATACGTCCCGCAGTGCACGCGGTCCTTCAGGTTTCTCAGCTTCTCTTCGAGACCTTCTCCGTACTCCTGCCACGTGACTCCGTCCACCCCCGGAGCCGCCTTCGGGTTGAGGGCCCGATAGGCGTCTCGTAGGAGGACCTCGTCCACGTAGTGCAGCAGGGACGTGAACCTCATCGCCTTATCCCGTATTGCTGCTTCTCGCACGCGCCACAATGCGTTCAACGCGCACCCCCGGTCTTGAACCCGGGACGCGGCCGACTGCAACGCGTTCTCCTTGGCCGGGTGTCCTCCCTCCACGACCTCCGCCAGGGGATTCGAGCCCCCTTTGTTCGGTCGCTTCGCTGGTACCACACACCCGTCCGACTCCCCGCGCCGTTACCGCCAGTACGGCCATAGGCCTTCGGCGGCCGGCCTGCGTTGCAGGCGTACGCGGGGTCTCGCGGTTCCGATCCTGAAGTTTCCTCGCACGCACCGGGTCTCTGACTGCGCGGGCTCCGGCTGGGGCCAAACCATTGCGGCCCGTCCGGTATTGCCTTCCTCAGCCTGTACAGGTTGGGCATTTGCTTCCCGAACTCACCATGATTTCGCAGCTCGATACCGGGCTTTCGAGTGCCCCTACCGACGCTTCGCCCGGCCCCTTTCGGGTTCCGTGCGCACGGCTTGGGGTCAGAGTGGCTGGTCAGGCCTTCTCCGTACGGCTCTTTCATCCGCTACTCCTTGGATCGTTTAACCGACGCACACAGGCGACCGGCAACTGGCCAACAGTCATTTAGCTGCAGCTCAATGCCGGGTGGATCCCATCGACTCTGGTCGGCCCTGCTGCTATTGCTGGGATGCGCCGGCCGTCACGTCTATGGTCACGGCTCTGCCCTTGGCTGTCCGCACCGACGCAGCCAGGATCCGCACGAGTTGCTGTCCCTCTTCCGGCCAGCGGGCGAGCTCTTCCTTTCGGGAAAGTCCGGCCCGGCCCATCGGGCGCTGCCCCTGTGATCAGCGGTCATCGGCACCACGACGAACACTGGCCTGTGTGTGACTGGGGTCAAGGGCGCTGCCCGGCCGACTTGCCGGTTGGCCGGTTGTCTGTTGCCTGTCACCGGTTGTCTGTGTGCGTCGGATAAACGATCCAAGGAGTCGCGGATGAAAGAGCCGTATGGGGAAGGTCTAGCCAGCCACCCCAACCCCAAGCCGTGCGGACGGAACCCGAAAGGGGCCGGCCGAAGCGTCGGTAGGGGCACTCGTGAGCCCGGTATTGAGCTGCGAAATCATGGTGAGTTCGGGACTGAAGGGCCCAACCTGTACAGACGGGTGAAGGCTACACCGCAAAGACCGGTAGGGCGAGGTCTGAGGCGGCGCCCGCGCAGTCAGAGACCCGGTGCTCATGAGGAAACTTCAGGATCGGAACCGCGAGACCCCGCGTACGCCTGCAACGCAGGCCGGCCGCCGAAGGCCTATGGCCGTACTGGCGGTAACGGCGCGGGGAGTCGGACGGGTGTGTGGTACCAGCGAAGCGACCGAACAAAGGGGGCTCGAATCCCCTGGCGGAGGTCGTGGAGGGAGGACACCCGGCCAAGGAGAACGCGTTGCAGTCGGCCGCGTCCCGGGTTCAAGACCGGGGGTGCGCGTTGAACGCACTGTGGCGCGTGCGAGAAGCAGCAATACGGGATAAGGCGATGAGGTTCACGTCCCTGCTGCACTACGTGGACGAGGCCCTCCTACGGGACGCCTATCGGGCTCTCAACCCGAAGGCGGCTCCGGGGGCGGACGGAGTCACGTGGCAGGAATACGGAGAAGGTCTCGAAGAGAGGCTGAGAAACCTGAAGGACCGCGTGCATCGTGGGACGTATCGGGCCCAGCCGTCCAAGAGGACATACATCCCCAAGGCGGACGGGCGTATGCGCCCCCTGGGAATAGCTTCCCTGGAGGACAAGATCGTCCAGCAGGCCGTGGTCACGGTGCTCAATCAGATCTACGAGGTCGACTTCCTGGGCTTCTCCTACGGAATGAGGCCCGGGCGAAACCAGCATCAAGCGTTGGATTCGCTCTGGGTTGCGTTCATGGAGAAGAAGAACGTGAATGTGGTGCTCGACGCGGATATCCGCGGCTTTTTCGACGCAATCGATCATCGATGGTTGATGAAGTTTCTCGAGCATCGGATCGCAGACCGCCGGGTTCTCCGCCTGATTCGTAAGTGGCTCAGGGCAGGGGTCTCGGAGGACGGAGAGTGGTCCAAGACGACGGTGGGTACGCCGCAGGGAGCGGTGATTTCGCCCCTCCTCGCGAACGTCTACCTGCACTACGCGCTGGATCTGTGGATCGAGGACTGGCGACACAAGCGCGCCGATGGCGATGTTGCCGTCGTCCGCTACGCGGACGACTTTGTCGTTGGGTTCGAGCGCAGACTGGATGCGGAGGGCTTCCGCCGGGACCTGAGTGAGCGGCTCAAGAAGTTTGGTTTGGAACTGCACCCGGAAAAGACCCGGTTGATTGAGTTCGGCCGTTTTGCGGAAATAAACCGCGAGCGCCGCGGGGAGGGAAAGCCGGAGACGTTCGCGTTTCTCGGTTTCACCCACTCCTGTACGCGCTACGGGAAAAGTCCTCGCGGCGTCATTCGCCGCCGGACCATCGGCAAGCGGCTGGTCGCAAAGCTTCACGAGGTCAAGGAAGAGCTCCGAAAACGGCGCCACCGGCCTATCCCCGAACAGGGAAAATGGCTGGGAAGCGTCGTCCAGGGCTACTTCAACTACCACGGAGTTCCAACGAACTACGAGGCCCTCAAGCAGTTCCGGCGTGAATCCGCGCGTCATTGGTTCCGCTCACTGAAGCGCCGGAGTCAGCAGGCTCGGAAGAGGCTGAACTGGAAGAAGTTCTACCCCATCATGAATCGCTGGCTCCCCCGCGCTCGCATCACTCACCCGTACCCGCACGCTCGTTTCTATCGCCAGCATCCTAGGCAAGAGCCGTATGCCCGAAACGGGCCCGTACGGATCCGCCCGGGGGGCGCCGGGTAACCGGCGTCCCTACCGGAACTGTCTGTTCGCCGGCCGGGGCCTCTGCCCGAGGGAAGAGGTCCCTGCGGGACATGCTCCCGTCGAGCCGGTCGAGCCGGCGTATGATTCGACATTTCGAAAAAAAGAGAGTGCACGCCGTGGTTCTGGTGAATTCCTACCGTCGCCGGCTGCTCGTCTTCTTGACGCGCGTCACCGGCACGCGGGGCCCGGCCGCTACCACGCTCTTGCTCACGGGCTTCCGTACAGGTTCATCAACCACATAGGACGCCATGAAAGCATTGACGCCCTTGATCGCCAGGGCGGTGATGACATCGACATCGGAATCGATCACGCTTCGGGTGGCCATACTCGTTCTCCTCCCCTCCCCCCAACTTCCTGAGGGGGGTTAATCCAAGGTTCGATAATTCAACCGCCTCAGGGTGTCTGTGTCAAGCCGGGAAATCCGCTCCAGATGCGGTTTTTCACGCCGCACCGCGTCATAACAAATCGGCGCTTTTGACCCCGGAAAAGGAGCGATGTAAGATGGGCCCGGTTCTCTACAACATTCTCGAAAAAGGAGCGCTCTCGTGTCCGCGAAGATCCAGTACACGGTGTCATGTCTCGAACCGCACACCCACTACTTCGACCTCGAGGTCCGCGCCACGGTCGAAGGGCCCGGCCCGGTCACCTTCGAGATGCCGGTCT
>JAHFDE010000129.1 GCA_023249165.1 Candidatus Methylomirabilota bacterium
GGTCGAGGCGGGGGCCGACGCCCTCGGCTTCATTTTCGTGGCGGGCACCCCCCGGTACATCGATCCCGATGCAGCGCGCGAGATTGTCAACGATCTGCCGCCGCTCGTGAGTCCGGTGGCGGTCTTTGCTGATTATCCGGCCGAAGAGGTCGAGCGGGTGATAAAGCGCTGTGGTTTTCGGACGGTCCAGCTTCACGGATCCGAGGCTCCGGAGTACTGTCGCCGTCTCGCGGTATCGGTCATCAAGACCTTTCGGGTCAGACGCGGGGGAGCGCCGCCCCCTTTCGAGGCCTATCGCGTCCACGCCTTTCTCCTCGACACCTTCGTCGAGGGGACGCTGGGAGGGACCGGGCAGACCTTTCCTCTCGAGGTCGCGTCCTCCGCCAAAGCCTTCGGGCGCGTGATCATCGCGGGGGGGCTCACCCCGGAGAACGTCGCGCAGGTGATCCGCGAGGTGCATCCGTACGCGGTCGATGTCTCAAGCGGGGTGGAATCCAAGCCGGGCCGCAAGGATCCCCAGAAACTGCGGGATTTTATCGCATGCGTGAGGGGGGCAGCATGAGTTGGCCCTTTCCAGATCGTGCAGGACACTTCGGCCGGTACGGGGGACGCTACGTCCCCGAGACCTTGATGGCGCCCCTCGAGGACCTCGAGCGGGCGTACCTGGAGGCGCAGCAGGACCCCGCCTTTCAGACGGAATTGACCTACTACCTTGAGCGATACGCCGGACGGCCGACCCCGCTCTACCTTGCCCGCCGTCTCACCGAGAAATTCGGAGGACCAAAGGTCTACCTCAAGCGGGAAGATTTGTGCCATACAGGCGCCCATAAGATTAATAACACCCTGGGACAGGTGCTCTTGGCCCGCCGGATGGGAAAAACCAGGGTCATCGCAGAGACAGGGGCAGGGCAGCACGGCGTGGCGACGGCGACCGCAGCCGCCCTGTTTGGCCTGGAGTGCCGCGTCTATATGGGAACGGAAGACATGCGGCGTCAGGCCCTGAACGTGTTCCGGATGAGGCTCTTGGGGGCGGAGGTCACGCCGGTGGAGGCCGGCAGCCGCACGTTAAAGGATGCGATCAACGAAGCGATGCGGGATTGGGTCACCCATGTTGATCATACGCACTACGTCCTCGGCTCGGCCCTGGGAGCCCACCCCTTTCCCCTGATGGTCCGGAATTTTCAATCGGTCATCGGCCGGGAGGCGCGGGCCCAGATCCTCGAGGCAGAAGGCCGGCTCCCTGACGTCCTGCTCGCGTGTGTGGGGGGAGGGTCGAACGCCATTGGCCTCTTTCACCCCTTCATCGAGGATGCGGGCGTCCGGATGATCGGCGTCGAGGCCGGGGGGCTCGGGATCGAATCGGGCAAACACGCGGCTCGCTTTGCCGCTGGCGAGCCGGGGGTGCTTCACGGGACGCTGAGCTACGTCCTGCAAGATGGCGATGGTCAGATTCAAACCACCCACTCCGTGTCGGCAGGGCTCGACTATCCCGGCGTCGGACCCGAGCACACGTACCTCATGGAGACCGGCCGTGCAGCATACGTCTGGGTGACCGATGAGGAGGCCCTGCAGGGCTTCCGGCTCCTCGCCACCCTCGAGGGCATCATCCCGGCCCTGGAGTGTGCGCACGCCATCGCCTATGCGACCCGGGTGGCGTCCGAGATCGGACGGGATGGCATCCTTCTGATCAATCTTTCTGGCCGCGGGGACAAGGACGTCGACCTCGTTTCTGAGATCATGGGCGAGGCACCGCAACAGGGAGGCATGGGGGTGCGGCACGGGGGCGACGTGATCCCGGACGTTGGACGCTGAAGCATGAATAGAATCGACCGGTGTTTTCGGGACCTGCGAGCCGCACGGGGCAAGGCCCTGATCCCCTTCATCACCGCCGGAGACCCGGACCTGCCCACGACCCGGGAACTGGCATGGGCCTTTGACGAGGCGGGCGCCGACCTCCTCGAGCTCGGGGTCCCCTTTTCCGATCCGTTGGCCGATGGGACCACGATCCAGCGAGCGAGCCAACGGGCCCTCGAAAACGGGGTCACACTCAAGGGGGTCATCGGATTGGTGGAGCAGATCCGTGCCCGATCCCCGATTCCCATCATTCTCATGAGCTACGTCAACCCGATCCTCCGCATGGGGGCTCGCGAGTTTGCCAGGTGCGCGGGCGATGCCGGGGTGGACGGGATCATCGTCCCGGACCTGCCTCCCGAGGAGGCACAACAGTTGCAGGCGTATTGCACGGCTGCTCAAGTCCATACGATCTTTCTGGCCGCCCCCACGAGCACCGAGGGGCGGCTGCGCCGCATCGCGGAGGTGTCTCAGGGATACATTTACTATGTCGCCCTCAAAGGGGTGACGGGCGCCAGAGAGAGTGTGCAGTCCGATCTCGAGGCCTCTCTGGCCCGCCTGCGCCGGGTGACCGACAAGCCCATTGCGGTCGGATTCGGCATCAGTACCGCAGCCCAGGTGTCACAGGTCGCGGCGCTTGCCGACGGGGTGATCGTGGGATCGGCCATCGTCGACCGCATCGAGCAGAGAGGCCGCGGTCCGGGGCTCGTCGAGGACGTGGCCGCATTTGTTCGGGCCTTGAAGCAAGCGATGGGATAGGAGGAGCGGTGGGCAGACATCAACAGGCACGCCGAACCGGGCAGGAGTCCCCAGTGGCCGTGCGACGGCTCCTCACCATTTACCAACGCCAGCTCGACCGTCAGCAGGCGCGGATTGCCGGACTGGAAAAGGAGCTCAAGACGCAGGACCGTCGGGTCAGGCTTCTCCAGGCTATCCGGCGCGCTTCGACAACCACGTTGGAGCTCGAACCGCTTTTCCAGGCACTCCTGAAGATTATCCTGCAGGGCCTCGCGGCTGATTACGGCGTCCTCTTGCAGATCGATCCCCACAGGAAGCGGGTGCTTTTCGGGATGCAGCGCGGAAAGAATGGATCTCCGGTCTCGCTGGGACCTGCCTCGCTCAAGCGAGCGCATCGCCGCGAGATCTTCACGGGGAGCGATGGCGCGCGTCTTCGGACGGCCGGGGCGGCGCCACCCGGCTGGGCCCTTCCCCGATTCAAAGGGGGGCGGGTCTCCCTGCTTACGGTCCCCTTGCGGGTCTCCGGCCACCTCGCCGGCGCGCTCGAGCTGCTCCGCCTTCCGACCTCTCCTCCCTTTCATCGGGACGATGCCGACCTGGTCGCGACCATCGGACATCAGCTAGGGATGGCGGTGGAGAACGCTCGACTCTACTCCGAGGCGGCAAAACGGGTGGGGCAGTGCTCAACCTTGATGGAGTTGAGCGCCATCCTCAACTCGACCCTCCAGATCTCGGAGGTGCTCAGGCGGGCGGTGGAGGCCGCCACGCGCCTCATGGAGTGTGAGGTCGGGTCTCTCCTCCTCCTGAACGAAGCGAGCGACGAGCTGGTCTTTGAGGTGGCGTTAGGGGAGCGTGGGAGGGAGGTGAAGGAGGTCCGGCTCAAGGTCGGGGAGGGCATCGCGGGATGGGTGGCCAGGACCGGGCAACCCACCGTCGTGAGCGATGTGGGACGCGATCCCCGCTTTTCACGGCGGGTCGACGTCCGAACCCATTTCGTCACACGAAACATGATCTGTGTCCCCGTGAAGAGCCGGGAGCGGATCATTGGGGTGCTCCAGGCCCTCAACCGACGAGGCGATCGTCCCTTCGATGGAGAGGATCAGCGCCTGTTCGAATCGTTGGCCCGTCAGGTGGGGATCGCGGTTGAAAATGCCCGACTCTATGAGGAGGTAAAGGAGACCTTCCTCAGTACGGCGGCGACATTGGCTGAGGCAATCGAGAAGCGAGACCCGTACACGGGCGGCCACGTGCGGCGCGTCGTGGATATCTCGCTGGTCGTCGGGGAGGAACTGGGCCTGAAGCCCGAGGAGAAGGAGACGCTCGAGCTGGCCGCGATCTTGCACGATGTGGGAAAGATCGGGATCCGGGACGGGGTCCTCCTCAAGCACGGCCCCCTGACCCCCGAAGAGCTGGCGCACATCCGTCTCCATCCGCAGCTCGGGGCGGAAATCCTCGCGCCGATCAGGCAACTCGAGGCGGTGATCCCGGCGGTTCGACATCACCAAGAGCGCTGCGATGGTCAGGGGTATCCGCAGGGGTTGAAGGGGGACGAGATTCCGCTGGCGTCGCGCGTGATCGCTGTCGCCGACGCCTTTGATGCCATGACCACTGACCGCTCTTACCGTCCGCGGTTGAGCGACGAAGCGGCGGCCACTGAGATCGAACGGTGTGCCGGGTCGCAATTCGACCCCAAGGTGGCAGAGGCGTTCCTGCGGGCCTTTCGGGGTGGACGAATCAGCTCACAGGCGTTGGAGCATCTGGAAAAGAGGCCTCCACAGAGAAGGGGAGTGGTGTCTCAAGCGCCGGCATCCAGGGGAGGTCGGTCATGAGGTACCGGGTGCTTGGATGCTTTGGCGGCGAGGCGCCGCGGCACCACCTCTCCAGCTTTCTCCTGGATGAGACCCTGCTGATCGACGCGGGGTCCGTCACCGGTGTCCTGGAGATCCCTGAGCAGGCACAGATCGAGGCGGTCCTGCTGACGCATACGCACCTGGACCACGTCCGCGGGCTGGCCCACCTGGCGGATAACGTCTTTGGTCAGCGGGACCGGCCCATCATCGTCCACAGTATCGAGCCGGTGCTCGAGGCCCTGAAGGGCTCCCTGCTGAATAACGTCTTGTGGCCCAACTTCACCGAGATCCCGAGTTCACGAATGCCCATCCTCGATTTTCGCCCCCTCCCCGAGGGGAGGCCGACTCCCCTCTGCCATTTCCGGGTCACCCCGATTCGCTTGTCCCATTCGGTGATCAGTGTTGGCTATTTCGTCGAGGGCGATTTCGGAACCCTGCTTCACCTGGGAGATACGGGCCCGACGGAGGCAGTCTGGAAGGCGGCGAAGGACATTGCGAACCTCCGGGCAGTCATGATTGGGACCACCTTCCCCAATCGGCTCCAACGACTCGCAGACGTGAGCGGACATCTGACCCCGCAAGCCCTCAAGGCGGAGCTGGCCAAGGCACGCGTGAAGGCGACCGTGTATGCGTATCACTTGAAGCCCCAGTATGCCGCTGAGATTATTGACGAGCTCAAGAAAGATGTCCCAGGGTGTCAGATCCTGGAGCAGGGAAAGGAGTACCGGTTTGCGCCGGTGGCGTAGGAGCGCTCCGACGGTGGGAGACGACAGGGGGATCAGCATCATCGAGATCCTCATGGTGCTGTTGGCGCTTGCGGTCATGGCGGGGATGGCCATGCCGTCGGTTTTTCGAACTCTCGAAGTCTACCGGCTGCGCGCAGCAGCCTGGAATCTGGCGGGAGACCTCCGCCTGGCTCGCCAGAAGGCCGTCTCGCTGCAGCTCGACCACCGCATCTGCTTCGCGAATTGTGATGGGGCTGCAGTCCCGGCGGGAGGCTACCTGCTCCAGCGAAAAGTTTCCGCCGCTCCCGTAGTGTGGTTCGTGGATGTGAGGCGGGGCGATCTCCCCGATGGGTTGACCTTGACCTGGAGTGCGGACGCGGTGACCTATGATCTTAAAGGAGAAGCGTCCGGGAGCACGATCACCTTGACAAACAGTGCCGGCACCTATGACGTGGTGGCATCCCCGTCCGGGCGAGTTCGCGCATGCAAGCCAACGTGTCCTCTATGAGGCATCTCTTACGGGAAAAGAGGGGGTTGACGCTCGCCGAGGTCATCCTGGCGGCCGCCATTATCTCGGTGGCGGTCCTGGCGATCGTGGGCCTGTTTCCCACGGCCCTGCAGAATGTCCGGTACGGGGGGCATATGAGCCAGGCCTCTTCGTTAGCCCAGGAGATGGTCGAGCTGATTCGAACTCAGCCGTTCAACATGGTCTCCAACTATAATGGGCTCGACACGCGGAATGCGCCCCCGCCTCTTCCCCCCGCAGTCCAGGCTCACTTCAACCAGTGGAAAACCGACATCGCCCCGGCGAACCCAGCCGGAGCGCTCCCCCAGGGCTGGGGCACGGTCGCTGTGGGGGCAGTTCCGGGGGGGCCGCCCGACCTTCTGCAGGTCACCATCAGCGTAGGGTGGCGCGG
>JAHFDE010000130.1 GCA_023249165.1 Candidatus Methylomirabilota bacterium
AGTCGATCACCCGCTCTGCTCCCAGCTGGCGGACCAGTTCCAGATTCCGGGTACTGGTCACGCCGGTCACTCGGCCGCCCAGGGCGACGGCGACTTGGACGGCGGAGGCGCCGACCCCGCCGGAGGCGCCGTTGATCAATACTCGGTGTCCGGGCTTCAGTGCTGCCGTGTCCCGTAACGCCTGCAGTGCGGTGAGTGCCGCCAGCGGAACAGCCGCTGCCTCCTCGAACGAGAGCTTCTCTGGTTTCCGCGCCAGGGCGGACTCGTTGGCCGCGACGTATTCCGCGTAGCATCCACCCCTGCGGATGCTGGCGTACACCTCGTCCCCGGACCTCCAGCGGGTGACGCCGGAACCCACCTCTGCAATCACGCCGGCAGCGTCGAACCCGAGGATGAAGGGAAACTTTACGGGCCAGACGAGGCGCAGCATGCCCTTACGGAGTTTCCAGTCGATAGGGTTCACGCTCGTGGCGCGGACGCGGAGCAAGACCTGTTTCGTACCGGGCGCCGGCTTGTCGATCTCCCGGAGTGTCAACCGATCGGCGGATCCGTAGCCGTCAATCACCACCGCCTTCATCCCGCCGGCCTCCATCCTCCCTGCTCGCTTTCTCTTGAGAAGCGGTCGACTCTGTGCTCCGGGTGTCGTCCGGATGCGTGAACGTGAGTAGGCTTCGTCGATTGACCCCTCGCGTGAAGGGATACGCAGAGGAGGGGAGGCATTACAAGGGGAGATTGACCGCCTGGCCTGACTGGGCGCTCCGGGTCACCGCCTCGGTAAACTCCATGTACCGCACGCCGTCCTCGAAGCGGGTGCGTGTCACCTTTTCCGTGCCCCGTATGGCGTTGATGAACTCCTCCTCCACGCGCCAGCGTCCCTGCTCCTCCGGGGGGATCACGATTCTTTGCTGTTCCTTGTCCCGCCGCCGTCCGCCGTGAAGCTGCAAAGCGGAGGTGTCCAGTCGCAAGGTCCCCTCGGTGCCGAACAGCCATGCCTCGTTGGCCGGTGGAAGGCCGGTGACGCTGCTGAAGCGGAGGTGGGCGAGGGCTCCACAGGCCAGATTGGCGATGATATCCACGTGGTCGGGGACGGTCACCGTCCGCAACAGCCCGCTCGTGTCCTTTCGCTGAGAGACGCAGAGCTTGGTCATGGCCATCACGCGACTGGCAGGACCCACCCAGCGCATCAGTGCCTCGTACCAGATCCCGATGGTCAGGGTGTTGAAGCCGCAGAGATCCGCATCCTGTCGCCAGTGGAGGGGACTGTCCCTGTCCACAAAGGTGGGCTGGAGCTGCCGTACCTCCACGGCCAGCACCTCCCCCAGGTAGCCATGGGCGATGAGCTTCTCGATGGTCCCGTCGACGGGCAGGGTATGCGGCGCGGGGACCACTTGGGTGACGAGGTGGGGGTGCTGCCGGGCCGCCTCCAGCATGGCATGCGCCTCTGCCGCGTTCATCGCCATCCGCGCTTCGCACAGGACATGCTTGTCGCTCTCGAGGGCCGCCAGTGTCACGGGGCAGTGGAGATACGGCCACGTGCCGATGCAGATGGCGTCGGTATCGTCGGCCTCCACCAGCTCCAGCCAGTTGTCGTAGACCTTGGGGATGCCGAACTCCCGGGCCACGCGCTCACTCGAATCACGGCTGCGGTTGGCCACGCTGACGATCTCGACGCCCGGAACAGCCCGGAGTCCGGGGATGTGCTTCAGGCGCGTGTTCGCTCCCGCGCCAACGATTCCCACGCGGATCGTTTCGTCGGGCATGGTGTCTCCTTTCGAGACCCATCTATCAAAGGGACAGATCGAAGTCAAGAATGCGGGCGAAGGGAGCGTGTCAACTCTTGTCGTCGGTGGCGTCTGTGAAGAGGCTGAGGAATCTGTGGTTCTCGAGGGGGCCCTGGACGAATTCGACCCCGTGTCTGAACAGCCCGGAATCATCGCTGGAATCGGACGCCCATCGCACCCTCGCGCGAATGCGGTCCGTGTGGGGGACGTGCAGGGCGATCTCGACCTTGGTGCGGGGGAGGAGCTGCTTGGGAAGGAAGATCAGTGCCCCGCCTCGACTGATGTTCCCGATCTTCCCTTCGAGGGCGGGGACATCGGAGCTCACGGGCTGGCAGGAGATGGGTAAGGCAAGGGGGAAGCGCTGGAATGCCCGATATTGCCCGGACTTTCCCTGGGCCAGAATTTTGAGGAGGGACTGGTAGTACGGCGGGGAGAGTTGCACGAACTCCACGCCGTGATAGTAGAAGGTTCGTTGGCCTCCCTGTCGTACCCACACGACGCGGGCCTCGGCTTCAACGACCTCTGGCTCCGCGAAGATGACGAGGCCCAGGCGGCATCCCATGAGGAGAGGAGTCGACAGCTTGAGACAGGCCCCCCCCTCTCCCAGATCCTCCGTCCAGCCCGTCCCCGTTTGAGCCGGTTCCTCCTGGTCGAGTCTCTTGTAGAGCACGGGGATCTGGATAGTATGTCTCAGGAACCGTTGTCGCATGGGGCTGCACGCTTGCAACTCCGGTGCCAGACAGCACCCCCCCAAAGTCCTCTGTGCCTGCCCTCTGACAGATTGTCCGGGCTGGGCGCCTCAAGCAGCAACGTGGCAGCGGCTCCCCAATCTCCCCGAGCCTCCTTCGGGGGTGAAAAGGGGCTCTGCGCCTATATCGAGCGGCAGAATCGAGGTCTTGGCACACTTTTCGCAATTGAGGTGGCCGAGGTCAACCGAAGGGGCAGTCCGCGAAAGGAGGCAGGAATGAGGAGATGGACCAAGGCGCTCGCAATAACGCTCGTAGGGGTGACACTTCCGATGGCTGGCCTCTCCCAGGAGAAGGGAGCGCAGCCTGAGGGGAACTCGCTGCGCGTGGTCCGGGGTGTGGTGACGGCCGGGGTCGTCAACCGCGAACCGGTCGGTGACGGCAGCGTCTTTCCACCCTCGACGGGAGCGGTGTACTATTTCACCGAGGTCGAGGGGGCCAGCGGGCCGACGCAGATCACCCATGTCTGGTACTATCAGGACCAGAAGATGGCGGAGATCCCCCTTTCCCTTGAGGGTCCTCGGTGGCGGACCTGGAGTAGCAAACGGATCCTCGAGAACTGGGTCGGATCGTGGAAGGTCGAGGCGGTGGACCAGAGTGGCAACGTCCTCTCCTTCCAGACCTTCAGTGTTCAATAGGGGTGGGCGAGGGTAGTCCCTTCAGGTGAGATCTCGAAGGCAGAAGGCCCCGGATGTCCCGGGGCCTTCTCATTTCTTGGGCACGTGTTCTGTCTGTGACGGTGCTTGACACTCCTTTCGCTCGTACACCATAATTCTACCCCCTAGTCCAGGACATGACCGAGGCCCATTCGGTGGTTCGCCTGTACCGGATGGTGTCGATGTCGGGTTCGCCAGCCCTGTGAGGGAGGATGCCGCAATGGCGACACGTGAGCTGACCCCAATACCTCTGATGCAGATCATTTCGGGCTTTTGGGCTTCGAAGACGCTCGCCGCAGCAGTAGAGCTGGATCTGTTTACCCAGCTCTCTGGCCGCGGCATTGATATCCATCAACTCAGTCAGTTACTGCAGATTCACCCCCGACCCGCCGAGATGCTCCTCAGCGGTTGCGCGTCGTTAGGCCTGCTCGAGAAGCGGGGGGAACGCTACTATAACTCCCCCCTGTCCGAGGAGTTTCTGGTGCGGGGCAAGCCGTACTACTTTGGTGGGGTCATCGCCATGTTGGATCGACGACTGTATCTGCCGTGGAACCGGCTCCCCGAGGCCATCAAGACGAATCGCGCGCAGACCTGGGGAGATCAACCGGGAATCTTCGAGGCGATATCCGCGAACTTGGAGGAGCAGCGGGTCTTCACGGAGGCGATGCACAGCTTTAGTGTCCAGTCCGGGAAGGCGGTCGCCGCAGCTTTTGACTTTTTGCCCTACGCGCATCTTCTCGACGTCGGTGGCGGCTCTGGGGCGTACTGCATTGAGGCAGCGCGACGCTATCCACACCTCCGTGCCACGGTCTTTGACCTGCCGGCTGCGCTGGAGATTGCTCGGGAGAAGATCGCGGAGGCTGCACTCTCCGATCGCATCACAACGCATCCCGGGGATTTTTTCAACGAGGAATTGCCGAAGGGGGCCGATGTCGTTCTTCTCTCGATGATCCTCCATGACTGGACTCCCGAGAAGAACCGGGTGATTCTCAAAAGGTGTTTCGATGCTCTGCCATCCGGCGGTGCGGTCATCGTGAGCGAGCTGATGATGAATGACGAGAAGACAGGGCCGGCATCGGCCGCGCTGATGTCCTTGAATATGCTCATCGAAACAGAGGGCCGCAACTATACCTGGGCCGAATACACGCAGTGGTTGAAGGAAGTCGGGTTCAGAGAGATTCAGGGGCTCCCGGTGGAATCCCCTGGAGCCAACGGAATCCTCGTCGGTCGGAAGCGATAAGCTCATCCACCACGGCAGTCACGTTCGACCCCCGCAGTTTGCTGCATCCTGGCGACCGCAATTTGGGCTTGACAGGGAACCTAGCTATTGGGGTACAAGAAGGGTAAGTCTAGGTGACGTTTCGCTTCGCCGCACGGGTGATCGGTACATGAGGTGAGCGATTAGATCTTCGTAGGCATTGGTAGGATGTAACCAGGCATAGGTCTTGGCCCACCTGTCGAGCAATTATCGGCGGCCGAGCAAACCAGACGTTCTACCTGAGCGGGTTATGCCGCGAGGGTCTTTTTCTGCTGGAAGCGCCACGCCTGATCAGACGCTTTGCCGGAAGCAGGTGACGCATATGGCGACCTTGTCTGAAATTGCAGAGGTGCTGGAGTTCTTGGCAGGGCGCAATACGTTCCATGCCAAGATCATAATCCGCATTGCGACCCTTTTCGGTGTATCCGGAGTCATCTTGTTAAGTGGTGCCTTCTCGACCCAGGGGCCGCAGCGGATAGTGATGTTGGTCGGAGGAGGCCTCTTAATCGTGACGATTTTGTTTCTGTACGAGCGGATTCAGAATCTCCGAAAGCAAAATCTTGTAATCGAGATGGTTGTCGCTGTCATCAGTCGAATTCAGGACGAGGCCACCACGGACAGAATCAGCGAGCTGGCGGGACAAATCTCCGAGCTCGCTGGGAGAGGTGACACCGGAAACGGAGCACTGGAAGAGATTTTGGAATTCGTCCGCCGCCTCGAACGCAGCCAGAGTCGGAGCCTAAGAGCCACATCTGTTGGACTTCTTGTGGTGGCCGGGATTGCCGCGGTTACAGTGGGAGTATCCTACTTCGAGCTCAAGAAAAGTCCCGCCGATAAGGCCGTCCTGAGTCAGGAGCCTGAGCAGGTCGCGAGGGACCTTGAGCGAGTAAGCGGACTGATGCTTCAGGCGAAACTAGAAACTCAGCCGGCAAAGAAACAACCCGAGCCACCAGGGAAGCAAACATTTCAAACGGTCGTACAAGCTGAGAGGCCAAATAGTGGAGATGCCTTGGCAAAGCAAGAAACTTCGGCTAACGGCGATAAACTTGTTGCGTTGCAGAAGCAGATAAGTGCATTGCAACAAGAGCTGACAGTTGCTCGGCTGCAGCTTAAGGAAGAGAGAAAGAAGGCGGACGTGCTTAAGGAAGAGACAGGGGATTATCGCAAGGATGCAGGTGAGCTGGAAAAGCGCATCCAGGGGTTAGAAAAAACGTTAGCGGAGCACGACTATCTCAGGCTGGTCAACGAAGCGCTCGCCTATACGTATCGGCAAGGACCAGGAGATGCGGACCGGGCTGAGGCTGCCTACCGGAAGGCGATTGGAATAGCTCACGCGAAGAGCATCCGTGACCCTGTCGTCCATAACGCGTATGCAGGGTTCCTTCAGGAGCAGGGCAGATTCAAGGAGGCCGAGAAGTTCTACAAGATGGCCCTGGACATCAACCCACGCTACGGGCCGGCGTTGATTAATCTTGGGAGCTTGTACGAACAGACAGGGGAGACGGAAAAGGCCTTAGAAAAATACAAGGCGGCCGACGAGGCAGGTGAAAAGTTGGGCGCGGAGAACTACTCGCGCTTGAAATC
>JAHFDE010000011.1:0-19569 GCA_023249165.1 Candidatus Methylomirabilota bacterium
CGATCTGGACGATCTGGCTGGGTCCTGGTCCAAAGGAGAGGCGGCGGCCTTCGAGAAGGCGTTGGCCCGGCAGCGCGCCATTGACCCGGACCTGTGGCGATGATGCGTGTCCTCTTGGACACGTCGGCCTACTCGGCGTTCATGCTGGGTCATCCGGAGGTGAAGGTCGCGCTTCAACGGGCGGACGAGATCTATCTCACCCCCGTCGTACTTGGCGAGCTGCTTGCGGGATTCATCCGCGGGAAATGGCGGAGAAAGAACGAACGGGAAATCCGGGCGTTTCTGTCGTCACCACGAGTGCAGGTGATCGACGTGGACGAGGAGACGGCGCAAAGGTACGCCGTGATCCTCAACGGTCTCTGGAAGGCGGGGACTCCAATCCCCACGAACGATATCTGGATCGCCGCCAGTGCCATGCAGCATGGGCTGCGCGTCCTCACGCGAGACGCACATTATCAGAAGGTCGCTCAGATCGTCGTCGATTACATTACGAGTGCCCCCTGACCAGATTCATCACCGTGTATCCGGACAAGGGGAGCAGAGAATGAAGTATAAGCTCTTTCAACAGGTGGCGCTTGCTAAGGACATTCCCGAAAAGAAGCTACGGCGGGGAGACCTGGCGACCGTGGTGGATTATCACCCTGCCCAAGCCGGAGAGCCGGGGTACTCGATCGAAGTCTTCAATGCGGTTGGGGATACCATCACCGTCACGGTTATCCCGGAATCTTTCCTTCAGGAACTCACCGCGGACGAGATCCTCCACGTTCGCTCCCTCGCCCGGTAGACTGGGAGCCGATGGGGTCGAGTCTTGACAATTAACATTTTCCTTGGCCGTCGGATCGCGAACCTTCACTGAACACAGCCCCTCGCCTATGCGGCTCGCACCCCCCTCGTCAAAGCGCCCCTTCTCGTGTATGCTAAGGACCGTCCCAAAGGACCCCGTGACGGAGGGGGTGTGTGGTGGCGACCACGGATCGCATCGAGATCAATCCGAAGGTAATGCTAGGGAAGCCAGTAATCCGGGGAACCCGGGTGACGGTCGAGCTAATCCTGCGCAAGCTCAGCGAGGGGGCCACAGAAGGCGACCTGCTCGATGCCTATCCGCGCCTGACCCGCGAGGATATCCAGGCGGCCATCGGCTATGCGGCCGACACGCTCGCCAACGAAGAGACGGTCCTGGTCAAGCCGCCGCCAAAACACTCCAAGCGCTAATCGATGCGGTTTTTGGCCGATGAGAGCTGCGACTTCGCCGTGGTTCGCGCCCTGCGTGCCGCCGGCCATGACGTGATAGCGGTTGCGGAAGTCTCGCCCCAGCTCGAGGACCCAACGGTCCTGGACATAACGGTTCGTGAGGATCGTATCCTGCTGACCGAGGATAAGGACTTTGGGCAGCTGGTCTATGCGGACAGACAAGCGACAGCGGGTGTGGTCCTTCTCCGATTCCCCTCGAGAGCGCGACGGGATCTCGCGAAGACTGTTATCCAACTTGTGAGACGCCGCGGCGAGAAGCTCAAGGGGCGCTTCGTGCTCGTCCAACCCGGCCGGATCCGCATCCGTCGGAAGCCAGGCAGGTAGCACAGCTCTGGTCAGCCCGCAACCGGCCTCACCTTGTCTGACGCGGCCGACTCGGACGGTAGGCCTTCATATCTTAACAATCTTTCGCGAAGGGTGTGGAGCCGTGGGGCACGGTCGGGTTGGGTAGGACATGTTGAAGCGGCTCATAATCAGCCCTCGCCATCTTCGGACTGTTACTCTTTTTGATCGCCGGTCTCCTCGCGGATTTTTTGCTCCTGGCGGGCGTTTCGCTCCTGGTCCTCATGTCGCTTCGCCCTAAGAGGATGCATTCCACGCCCTGCTCCGCGAGATCCAGCACACCTGATTGACGGCAAAGTAGAAATAGGGGTCGGGCGGAACCTACCCTGGTTTGACGACCCTGGTTTCCCCTTTGCCACCGGAACGGGACCGGCGATGAAGCAGCAGGTGAGGTCTTGCAATTTACGCAAAGCATTGAGCAAAATTACTCAGTGCCATGAGCAAGGATGCGCTCCCTGCTTGACTTCTCTCTGGGCCTCTTCTATACTGTGCGGGCGTTGTAAGTAGCTGAGAGATCAAGGTTTTTACGACGCTCGGAGAATCTCTATGGAGCGGAATCTGGCGCTTGATGTGGTGCGGGTGACGGAGGCCGCCGCGCTCTCCTCGGCGCGATGGATGGGGCGGGGGAACATGCAGCTTGCGGAGCAGACCGCGCTCGACGCCATGCGTCGCGCCTTTGATGTGGTGGAGTTCGCCGGGACCGTGGTGATCGGGCGGGGCGAAAAAGGAGAGACACCCACCCTGTATGTCGGCGAGCAGGTCGGGTCTGGCAAGGACCCTCGGCTAGATGTGGCGGCGGAGCCGCTCGAAGGGGCCTCCATTGTCGCCGAGGGGCGGGCGAACGCCCTGGCGGCGGTCGCCCTCGCCGAAAAGGGGTGCCTCTTTCCCGCCCCGGATGTCTACATGGAGAAGATCGCGGTCGGACCCAAGGCGCTGGGCGCCATCGATATTACCGCAGGGCCAGAGGCGAACCTGCGCTCCATCGCCGAGACGATGAAGTGCTATGTCGAGGATCTCACCGTTGTGGTCCTCGACCGCCCTCGCCATGCCGACCTCATCCGGACGGTGCGCGAGGCGGGGGCTCGGATCAACCTGATTCAGGATGGCGACCTTTCCGCAGCGATCGCCACCGCCCTCGAGGATTCAGGGGTGGATATCCTCATGGGGATTGGCAGGGCCCCGGAAGGGGTGCTGGCGGCGGCGGCGCTGAGATGTCTGGGCGGCGACATGCAGGCTCAGTTCAAGCCGGCGAGCGAGAGGGACGTCGAGCGGGTCCGCCGGACCGGCCTGAGGGATGTGGATCGAGTCCTCACCATCACTGATCTCGCCCGGGGGGGAGAGGTCACGTTCACCGCGACCGGGGTCACCGATGGCGATCTCCTGAAGGGGGTCCGGTTCTTCGGTGGGGGGGCAAAGACCCACTCGCTGGTGATGCGCTCCAAGTCGGGAACGGTCCGGTTCATTGAGGCCATCCACCGCTTTGACCGAAATCCCATCTACTAAGCCTTCTCTCTCTCCTTCATATCAGGAGCGCGCCCGTTTCCTCCCACTCCAGCCTCGTGGAATGTCGGGAGAGTGCGGACGGTCCGGGGAGATTCGATGCGCGAGGTCCAGCCCATGATCAAGGGGGTCCGGGGTGCGCCGGACATTCTGCCCACCGAGGTCGGTCGCTGGCAGCGTGTAGAGACCGAGTCCCGGCGCGTCCTGGAGAACTACGGCTACCACGAGATCCGGATACCCATCTTCGAACGGACCGAGCTCTTTGTCCGCGGGATCGGCGAGGGGAGTGACATCGTCCAGAAGGAGATGTACACCTTCACCGACAAGGGCGGCGAGAGCTTGACCCTTCGGCCAGAAGCCACGGCGCCCGTGGTCCGGGCCGTGCATGAGCATAGCCTCTTGTCAGAGGGGAAGCCGGTCAAGGTCTACTACATCGGTCCGATGTTCCGCCACGAGCGCCCCCAGGCGGGCCGGTTCCGGCAGTTCCACCAGATCGGGGTAGAGGCGATCGGTGTTGAGGGCCCGAGAGTTGATGCCGAAATGTTGGCGTTGCTCGTGCACCTCTTCGAAGAATGGGGCCTCCCCGACCTGGAGCTTCACTTGAACAGCATAGGCGATCCCTCGTGCCGGCCGTCCTATGTCGAGCGGCTCACAGAATTCTTGCGTTCCCGGAAAGCCAAGCTCTGTCGCGACTGCCAGGAACGCCTGGACCGCAATCCGCTCCGGGTGCTGGATTGTAAGAACCCTGGATGCCGAGCGGTGACAGCCCATGCGCCAAAGAGCATAGACTTCCTGTGCGATCCCTGCGCCGATCACTTCCGACGCCTGCGGGAGCTCCTGGATGCTCTGGAGGTGAAGTACGAATTAGATCCGCGCCTCGTGAGAGGGCTCGACTATTACACCCGGACAGCCTTTGAGATCGTCAATCCGGCCCTGGGAGCACAGAACGCGGTTGCCGGCGGGGGGCGCTACGATGGGCTCTCTGAAGAAATCGCCGGCAAGGCTGTCCCTGGCATCGGGTTTGCCGTAGGCCTCGAGCGGGTTGTGACCTCGTTGGCAGGAAAGGGTAAGGACAGGAAGACCCTCGGGGACCAACCCCTCGAGGGGGTCTTCGTGGCCACCCTGGGCCTCGAGCCTGACCGGCACGGGTTCCTTCTCGTGCAGAGGCTCAGGCGAGCCGGTGTCCGGACGGGGCTGGACCTGACAGGGGAAGGGGATCGGAGCCTGCGATCCCAGCTCCGCCAGGCCGACAAGGAGCGCTTTCGGTATTGCCTCATCCTGGGGGAGGACGAGCTGAAGAAGGGGGAGGCGACCCTGAAGGATATGGAGGGGGGAGGCCAGGAGGCCATTCCGTTGGGGACAGTGGTGGACCATCTGACGAGGGTGAAGCGGGGAGAGCACCCCTGATAGCGGATTGTTGAACGTCGGGAGTTGGCGAAGGTGAGGCGAAGCTATTATTGCGGAGAGGTGACGGCGGAACAGATCGGCGAAACCGTCACGCTGATGGGTTGGGTCCACCGGAGGAGGGATCACGGGGGCCTCATCTTCGTGGACCTCCGGGACCGCGAGGGGATCGTGCAGGTCGTCTTTGGGCCGGAGCACGGCTCTGACGCCTACGAGACCGCCAGGCGGATGCGGTCGGAGTATGTGATCGCCGTAACAGGCCAGGTCCGCCGCCGCCCTCCCGGGACCGAGAATGTACGCCTCAAGACCGGCGAGGTGGAGGTGCCGGCCGCCGAAGCGGTCATCCTGAATGAGGCCAAGACCCCGGTCTTTCCCCTGGATGAGGAGCGGCCCGTGGGCGAAGAGCTCCGCCTCACCTATCGGTATCTCGACCTGCGCCGCCCGTCGCTGCACAGAAATTTCCGCATCCGCCATCAGGCCTCCCAGGTGGTCCGAGCCTTCTTCGACCGGCATGGCTTCATCGAGGTAGAGACCCCGGCCCTGACCCGGAGCACCCCCGAAGGGGCCCGGGACTATCTGGTGCCGGCCAGGCTCTACCCCGGCCAGTTCTTCGCGCTGCCCCAATCGCCCCAGCTCTTCAAGCAGCTCTTGATGGTGGCCGGGTTTGACCGCTACTTCCAGATCGTGAGGTGCTTCCGCGATGAGGACCTGCGGGCTGAGCGGCAGCCGGAGTTCACGCAGATAGACGTCGAGATGTCTTTCGTGGATCGGGAGGACGTATTGGTCCTCATGGAGGAGCTCGTCGCCACCATCTTCCGTGAGGTCAAGGGGGTGGAGCTGGACCGGCCCTTCCCACGGATGAAGCATGAGGAAGCGGTGGCGAGATACGGCCTCGACAAGCCGGATATGCGATTCGAGATGTTCCTCGGCGACCTCAGCGACCTCTGCGCCCGCACCGCCTTCCGCCCCTTCGCGGACGCCCTCGCCAGCGGGGGCCAGGTCAAGGGGATCACAGTGCAGGGGAAGGCCGAGGCGTTCTCCCGCAAAATAATCGACGACCTCACCGAGTTCGTGAAGGGTTTCGGGGCGAAGGGCCTTACCCCCTTTCGGATGACCGCAGGGGGGCTGCAGTCTCCTGTGGCCAAGTTCCTTGGCCCTGAGGTTCTCGAAGGGCTCGTCCGGCGTTTCGAGCTGGGTGCGGGCGACCTTCTCCTCACGATCGGCGACAGCCCGGCCGTGGTGGCGGAGTCCCTCGGCCGCCTCCGGGTAAAGTTGGGGCTTGAGCTGGGCCTGATAGACGAGACCCTTATCCGTCCTGTCTGGGTCACCGATTTTCCTCTCCTGGAGTACAGCGAGGAGGAGAAGCGGCACGTAGCGGTCCACCACCCCTTCACCGCCCCCATGGACGAGCATCTCTCGCTGTTCGAGAGCGCCCCCGAGAAGATGCGGGCCAAGGCATACGACCTCGTCATCAACGGCCATGAGGTGGGTGGCGGCAGCATCCGGAACCACGACCGGGAGACTCAGCAGAAGGTGTTCGATGCCCTCGGGTTCAGCCCGGAGCAGGCGCGGGAGCGGTTCGGGTTCCTCCTGGAGGCCCTCGAATTCGGCACCCCACCCCATGGGGGCATCGCGTTCGGGTTCGACCGCCTCATCATGCTGCTGACGGGGGCCGACTCAATCCGTGAGGTGATCGCCTTCCCCAAGACGCAGCGGGCCCAGTGCCTCATGACGGGTGCCCCTGCGGCGGTGGACCCTGTGCAGCTTCAGGAGCTCGGCCTCAGACTCCATGTGATCTAACCCCTTGAAATTACGGGAAAAACAAGGAGATTTTTCAGTTGACAGTGCCGAGCGACGGGAGTAGCATTTGAGAGAGTGGGGACGGCCAAGAGCCGTCCCTTATTTGCTCTCAGGAGGCGATGCGGTCCGGGGCGAGATGAAAGGCGAGGGCGCGACGGTTCGAAGGCAAGTGCCTCTTCCTTCCGGGGGGGATATCCAGGCCCTTTTCGGCCGGAATGATGAACATATCCGAATGGTCGAGGAGCATCTCCACGTGCGGTTGGTGGCCCGCGACGGGCTGCTGACTATCAGCGGGACCGAGGAGGAGGTCGGGATCGCCGAGAAGGTGATCGCCGAACTCACCACGCTCCTGGAAGGAGGGCGGACCATCGAAAATCACGATGTCAAGCTGGCCCTCCGGCACATTGGACAGGAAGGGCAGCAGACCTTCCGAAAGATCCAGGATGACTTCATTGAGGTCTCTGCGAAGAAGCGGCCGGTCCGACCCAAGAGCCTCGGGCAGCAGCGGTATATCGATGCCATCCGCACCCACGACATCGTCCTTGGGATTGGCCCCGCCGGGACGGGCAAGACGTACCTGGCGATGGCGATGGCCGTCTCGGCCCATGTCAAGCGCGAGGTGAGTCGGATCATCCTGACCCGGCCCGCGGTGGAGGCGGGGGAACGGCTCGGTTTTCTCCCCGGGACCCTCTACGAGAAGATCCACCCGTATCTCCGCCCCCTCTACGATGCGCTCTACGACATGCTGGAGACGGAGCGCGCGAACCGGCTGATCGAGATGGGCGTCATCGAGATTGCCCCCCTCGCCTTCATGAGGGGGCGCACCCTGAATGACGCCTTCATCATCCTCGATGAGGCGCAGAACACCACCTCTGAGCAGATGAAGATGTTCCTCACCCGCCTCGGGTTCAACTCGAAGGCAGTGATCACCGGCGACATCACCCAGGTGGACCTTCCCCCCGGAAAGATCTCGGGACTCATCGAGGTTCGTTCGATCCTGAGCGATGTCAAGGGGATTGCCTTTGTGTACCTCGGCCAGGAGGACGTCGTTCGCCACGAACTGGTCCAGCAGATCATTCGCGCCTACGAGCAGCGCCAGACCTCACCCCTCGCCTCCCACGACCCGAGCCGGCGCGAGGAGGCTCCAGGGACGGGCGAGGGTCGTTGAGGCGGTGGCCGGGAGTCCGTACCGATGAAGATGCCCCAGTGGGTGGTGCCGGGCCCGAAGCGGGGGAACGACACCAAGGCGAGTAAGCCGACCAGCTTGCCGACCTACCGCTACCGCCTTTCCCCGGTGGATCGACTCTTCCGGGCCTCGGAGCAGCGGCCACTGATCCCTCTGCTCTTTGGGTTCCTCCTGGCGTTGACCGTCGGGGCAGTCGTAGCCTCCTATCGTCCCCTTCCCTTCGGTCCCGTTTCGGCCGCTGCGGTCGTGCTCCTTACCCTGTGCGTGGTCGGGACCCTCCTCTTTTATGCGCGATTCCTCGAGGCCCGACCAGTCACCTCCCCACAGATGCTGTACCTCTTGGGGGCGGTGATCCTCTTGGCGATTCTGATCAACCGCTTCCTCCTCATTATCCTCGTCTCCTTGAGCCAGAGTTTTCCTTTCATTCCGCTCCATTCCTTCTACTATGCGATCCCCGTCGCCCTCGGGAGCGTGCTCCTGAGCGTACTTTTCAATGCCCGGGTGGCCTTCGGGGGGGCGATGGCGTTAGCCATTCTGTCGGCGCTCTTGGTGACGGATGAGGTGGCCTTCTTCCTCTACGGATTGATCGGGGCCGTCGTCGGCGCCTTCAGCATCCGGAGGACTCAAGACCGCACCACCTTCTTCAAGGCGGGATTCTGGGTCGCCGTCGCCAACGTCGGCACCGTTTTCACCTTTCTCTCGATCTACGGCCGGTCAGGCGTGGCGCTGCCGTATGACCTGGCGGCCTGCCTCGCGAACGGCGCGTTGGTTGCCCTGTTTGCCTCCACCCTCCTTCCAGTCCTGGAGTATCTCTTTGGGACCGCGACGGATCTGAAGCTTCTCGAGCTGTCCAATCTGAATCAGCCCCTGTTGAAGCAGCTGATGAAGACCGCCCCCGGGACGTATCACCATAGCCTGATGCTGGCGGAGCTGGCTGAAGCGGCAGCCGAGGCCATCGGTGCCAATCCGCTCGTGTGTCGGGTGGGCGCGTACTATCATGACATCGGCAAGGTGAAGAAACCGGCCTACTTCATCGAGAACCAGATGGACGCCATGAACAGGCACGATAAGCTCTCTCCAAGCCTGAGCAGCCTCATCGTCGTCTCTCATGTGAAGGACGGGATCGAGATGGCCCTGGAGCATCGGCTTCCGGCCGCCATCGTGGATCTCATCCCCCAGCACCATGGCACCCGCCTGGTCACCTACTTCTATGAAAGGGCGAAGGAGTCGCAGGACCCGGACCTGGGTGAGGTGAAGGAGGAGGATTATCGGTATCCGGGCCCCAAGCCCCAAACCCGGGAGGCAGCGATTCTCATGGTGGCTGACGCGGTCGAGGCGGCAGCCAGGACGCTCACCGACCCCACGCCGGCCCGGGTCCAAGGGCTGGTCCAGCGGATCGTCAATACCATCTTCATCGAGGGGCAACTGTCGGAATGTGATCTCACCCTCAAGGACCTCCACCAGATCGCCAGGGCCATGGTCCGCGTCCTCACCGCCGTCCACCACCACCGGGTGGATTATCCAGGATACCGATTTGAAGAGGTCAAGAAGAAGGAAGGTGAGAAGCGGGGGGATGGGGATACAGATTCGAAACGGGCAAAGGAGGAGGCGGGTCGGTCTGTCCCGTCTAAGACGGGTGGGGGAGAGGACCTTATCCGTCTTGGGCAGACCGAGTGATGAGCTCTCGGTGCTCCTCGTCGGTGATCGGGTCATCCGGCTGCTCAATCGGGCGTACCTGAACCGCGATCATCCTACCGACGTCCTGGCGTTTCCGCAACCGCGAGGTGTCCCATTGCCGGGGCCGCATCTCCTCGGCGATGTGGTCATCTCGGTCGACACCGCTGCCCGCCAGGCCAAAGCGCATGGCCATTCCCTCAACCAGGAGCTGGCCCTCCTGCTGATTCATGGCCTCCTCCACCTCCTGGGGTACGACGATTCGACGCCAGCGGGGCGTCGCCGTATGTGGAGCACACAGGCCCGCCTTCTCGCCATCTCTCGGAAGTCTCAATCCTGAGGGCACCCTGCCGGGATCCCCCTCGCCTGACCTTGAGAGGCGGTCCCGCGGGTGATACGGAGAGCAAAGGGGTCTACCCGCCGGTTTCCCTGAGGCGCACCTGGAGTTCGGCAACGGTCTTACGCAGCGCGGATACCTCCGAAAGAAGGTCCGGCAGGCGGGCCAGGGCGGCGAGCTGCCGCTTCGTCTTTTCGATCGGACGGGCCGGACTGCCGAGGACGACCTCCCCCGACCTGATGACCTTGCGGGAAGGGATGCCGGCCTGGGGCCCCACCATCACCCGGTCCTGCAGGGTCGCGTGGTCCCCCACCCCCACCTGCCCCCCGAGGACGCATCCCCGTCCTACCGTGGAGCTGCCGGAGATGCCCGTCTGGGCGACGACCAGGGAATCCTCGCCGACAACCACGTTGTGGGCGATCTGGACGAGATTGTCGATCTTCGCGCCGCGTCTGATGATGGTCGATGCCAAGGTTGCCCGGTCGACGCAGACGTTTGCCCCGACCTCCACATCGTCTTCGATGATGACGTTCCCGACCTGGGGAATCTTGACGGCCCGCCCCTCGTGGGGCGTGTAGCCGAACCCGTCAGAGCCGACGACCGCCCCAGCGTGGATCACCACCCGACAGCCGATCAAGACGCGATCGTAGAGAGTCACGTGGGCCCAAAGGGTCGAGTCGGCACCGATCGCGCAGCCGTCCCCAATGACGCACAACGGCCCGATCACCGCGCGGTCCCCGATCTGGACCCGATCCCCGATGACGACGAAGGGGCCGATCGACACCTCGGCCCCGAGGCGGACATTTTCGCCCAGGGCGCTTGAGGGGTGCACCCCGGGCCTCGGCGTCCTCGCCGGATGAAAGAGGCCGATGGCCCTGGCGAAGGCCAGCCGGGGGTGATCGACCAGGATCAGTGTCTTGCGCGAGGCGTGCTGGCGTCGCGGGGCAATGATGCAGGAGGCCTGTGAGGCCTCGGCCTTCTGCAAGTAGACGGCGTCTTCGGCAAAGACTACCGACCCTGACCGGGCCTGATCGATGCTGCTCACGGCGTGGATCTCAAGAGATTCATCCCCCAGGACCTGGCCCTGGAGATGATGGGCGATTTCCCCGACGGTGTAGCTCATCTCGTTCCCTCCTGAGGCAAAGGGGTCGCTCTGCTGACCCGCTGTGGTCATGGTGGGCCCTCGTGGCGAGAGAGTACGCAGAGAGATTCCCCGTTGTCAAAAGGGATTTTCACTGGCACCTTCTCCGCCGCAGGCTGGAGCCAGCCACAGAGTTTCCTCTGAAAGGAAACTCATTGAACTTTCCGCAGGATCTCCCCTATAATCGGCCCTGTGCCGCTGAGGGCCAGGGCTCTCGGGCCTATCTATGGCACAGATGCGCATCGAGGTCGCCAACCATGGCGGTCACAGAAAAACCGCTCTGGAAAGGGCGCTCACCGGTCGTCGTCACCAATCATCCCGAAGGACGAAACTGAACGATGCGATGGGGATAACCGCCTCCTGTCTCACCTATTGCCACAGGGCGCCGAACATCTTGGGGTCGCAGGAGCATGCGGGATGAGCACCCCGTTGCGCCAAGATCACGCCCCGCCGCTCCGCGGCTTGAAGGCGCTCACAACCGCCTTCCAGTTCATGAGCGATCCCATCCCCGTCATGCGCTCGATGTATCAAGAGCGGGGGCTGATCAGTGCCTTCGGTAAGGTCAATCCGCTGTCCAGGCACGAGCGGCTGGTGGTCATGGCCATCGGCCCGGAGTACAACCGGCAGATCCTGAGCGCCCCGGATATCTTTCGCGCAGGCGGGATCGTGGTGCAAGGACCGCAAGGCTCGGCCCACCAGCGGATCCGATTCGGCCTCATCAGCATGAACGCCGAACAGCACCGCCAGCAGCGTCAGCTAGTGATGCCGCTGTTCCATAAGAAGCGCGTGGAGGGATATGGCGATGCCATCGTCGAGCTGACCGCCCAGATGCTCGACTCGTGGCGCGAGGGCGAGCAGCGAGATATCTGGTGTGACATGCAGGCCCTGGCCCTGCGCGTCGCCAGCATGGTCCTCTTCGGCGGCAGCGACACCGAAGAAGCGTATCAGATCGGGCAGATGATGAAGGAGTGGCTGTCGATGGGCTGCTCCCTGCGCGTGCAGTTCTTCCAGGTCAACGCGCCCGGAACGCCGTACCGCCGGCTGCTTGACCATGCCGAGCAAGTGGAGGCGCGCGTTCGGGCGATGATCGAACACAGACGGCGCGACGGAATCGATGGCAGGGACATGCTGTCCATCTTGGTGCACGCGCGGGACACAAACGGCACCGCGATGACTGAGGACGAGTTGATCGGTCAGGTGAACGTCCTCTTCGGCGCGGCGCACGAAACGAACGCAAGCGCCCTCACGTGGACCTTGCTTCTGCTGTCGCAACACCCGCGGATCATGGCTGAGCTGTTGGATGAACTCGAGAGGTGGCTCCACGGTGATGCGCCGAGGATCGACCAACTCCATCACCTGGCGCTCTTGGAACGGGTCATCAAGGAGAGCCTGCGCCTTATACCCCCGGTGGTCTGGAGCACCCGGATCGTCGATCAGCCGGTCACGCTTGGACCGTACCATCTGGCAAAGGGTTCGAAGGTGATCTACAGCCAGTACATGACGCACCATCTTCCGGAGTTGTACCCGAATCCGGAGCGGTTTGATCCGGACCGGTGGCTCTCCACCGAACCGTCGCCGTACGCCTATCTCCCATTCGGGGGCGGGCCACGGATGTGCATCGGTTACGCCTTCTCGATGACGATGCTGCGGATCACCCTGGCGATGATCCTTCAGCGGTATCGCCTGTCGCTGGTGCCCGGCGCGAGGATCGACCGCAAGTACGCAGTCACGCTGTCGCCGAAGTATGGCATGCCCATGATGGTCCATAAACAGGATCGGCAGTTCACCAAGGAGATCCCTCGGGGCAATATCCACGAAATGGTCGATCTCGGCACGCATTGATCGCTGGACACCCGGCGCCCGCTCGACACCTGGCCGCACATCAAGGACCGGAGAAGGAAACGGTGACCTCCCAGAGGCGGCGGAGCAACCGGGGTGGCGTCCACCAGGCTATTGACAGGGATTGCCGCTTGGGGGATACTCCAGCCCTGCACAGGCGATCATGATTGAACCAAGCCCCCCACCCACAGGTGAGGAGAGGAAGGATGGGGCAGCGGATCCTGGTTGCCGACGATGAAGGGGCTTCCCGAAAGGGGTTGAAGGCGCTCCTTGCCAACTGGGGCTACGAGGTCGAGGAGGCCTCCAACGGGGAGGAGGCCCTCCAGAAGGCCGTTGCCTTCCTTCCCGCGGTCATCGTCGCCGATCTCGTCATGCCCGGACTCGATGGGTTGGGGCTCTTGAAGGGCCTCCAAGAGGAGTTACCCTTCGCCGCGGTCATCATCCTGACTGGCCACGGGACCATCGAGACGGCGGTGGCCGCCATGAAGCAAGGGGCCTACGACTATCTGACAAAGCCGGTGGACGTCCCGCGGCTCAGGGTGCTCATTCAGCGGGCCCTCGAGAAGGGAGAAGCGCTCCGGGAGGTCACGCTCCTGCGGCGGCGGCTGAAAGAGGTCTGGGGGTTCGGGAAGCTGGTGGGCAAGGGCAAGGCGATGCAGGAGGTGTACCGGCTCATTGACCTCGCGGCCCCGACCTCGGCGCCGGTGCTGGTCTCGGGAGAGAGCGGGACGGGCAAGGAGCTGGTGGCGCACATCCTCCACGAGCTTTCCCCCCGGGGCCAACGGGCCTTCGTCGCCGTGAACTGCTCGGCCATCCCAGAGACGCTCTTGGAGAGCGAGATCTTCGGTCATGAGCGGGGGTCCTTTACCGGCGCCATGGAGCGGAGGATCGGCTGCTTCGAGCTGGCCCATGAGGGCACCATCTTCCTGGATGAGATCGCCGAGATGAGTCCGTCGACCCAGGCGAAGTTCCTCCGGATCCTTGAGGACGGCACGGTGAGACGCCTGGGGGGCAAGGCAGAGATCAAGGTCGATGTCCGGGTCCTGGCTGCGACCAACAAGGACCCCCTGAAGGCGATTGCCGATGGGAACCTGAGGGAGGACCTCTACTACCGCCTGAACGTCTTTTCCCTCGCCCTTCCCCCTCTCCGCGAGCGGCGCGAGGACATCCCCCTGCTCCTCCAGGCGTTCATCGAGGAGTTGAACACCAAGTACGAGAAGCGGATCAAGGCGGTCGATGAAGCGGCGCTGCGGATCCTGATGCGGTCTCCCTGGCCGGGGAACGTCCGGGAGCTACGGAACACGGTCGAACGGGCGGTCATCGCCTGCAAAACCGATCTCATTACCTCGAAACACCTCCCCCCTGGCCTCGCAAGCAAGACGAGGGAGGAGAGCTCCGATTCCATCTCCATCTCTCTCGGCATCACTCTCGAGGAGGCGGAGAAGAACCTCATCCGCGGGACCCTCGCCTCGGTGAACAATAACAAGACGAGGGCCGCCGAGATCCTCGGGATCAGCCTGAAGACCCTCCACAACAAGCTGCATCGATACGGGGTGTAGGATGGGGTTCGGCATCAAAGGAAAAGAGGTTCTGGCGATTACCCTTTTGACGGTTCTGGTGGTGGCCATCACCACCTTCATCCACCTGTCCCGCTTGACGACCGTCGTGGTCCAGGGGGCGTTACGGCAGGGACAGCTCATCGCCCAGCAGCTCTACGCGCAAAGTAGCCTCGCCCTCTCCCGAGCTCGCCGGGGCAATCCCTCGGAGATCTTGAGGAGCGATCGGGAGCTGAGAAATCTGCTGGACGCCAGTGTCGGATACTCGCCCCATCTCCTGTATGCGCTCATCGCCGACAGAGAGGGCAAGATGATCTTCCACAGCGAGCGGGAGAAGGAAGGCTCGCCCGCCCCCGAGCGACCGCGCCTGGAGCAACTCCTTTTGCTTGATCCCGTCCGCCGCTTCCACGCCCTGTACGAGGAGGGAAAAATCTACGAGTCCACACTCCCCCTGAGCCTGGACGATAGGCCCTTCGGCAGCATTCGGCTCGGGATCGCCACCAGCCTCTTGAGGAGGGAGCTGAACCCCTCGGTGCAACAGAGCCTGACCTTCGCAGGCCTTGCTCTGCCCGTTGTCTGGCTCGTCGCCATGGGGGCAGGCACCCTGCTCCTCAAGCCCATGCGCCGGCTCACGCGCCAGATGGACGGGCGTCGGCGGGGGGATGCCGGCAATGGCGGCGGCCTTGACCAGGCAGACGACATTGGCGAACTGAGCTCCCAGCTCCAACTCCTCGGCCAGCAGCTCCCGGCGGACCGCCTGAAGATGCTGAGCGAGAAGGCTCAACTTCAACAGGTCGTTGATCACCTGGAGGATGGGATCATTCTCTTCACCCAAGACCGCCGGATCCTCTTCTTCAACAGAGCCGCCGAGGTGGTCGTGGGCAGGTCCCTTGAAGAGGTCGTCGGATGGCAGTGGGATGAGATGCTGAGGCCGTTCCATCCCATCCGCCCGCTGCTCCAACACGCCTTTGAGCAGAAAGCCGGCTTTCGCAATGCCGCCGTCACCCTCCCCCGGGACGAGGGCTACAAGGAATCTCTGGTCTCGCTCTTCTTCGTGACGGATGCCCACCGGGCGATGGGGGCCATGGTTGTTGTCAAGGACCTCGAGTCGATCAAGACGCTCCAGTCTTTGATTACCTACTCCGCCAAGCTGACTGCGCTGGGCAGGCTCACCTCAGGGATGGCCCACGAAGTCAAAAACCCTCTCAACGCAATGATGATCCACGTCGAACTCTTGAAAGAGAAGCTCGACGTTCCTGCGGAGGAGGTTCATCAAAGCCTGGAGGTCATCGGCAACGAGATCCGCCGGTTGGATCGGGTGGTCCAAGGCTTCTTGAGGTTTATCCGCCCTGAGGAGCTCAGCCTGAGGCTGCTGGATCTGAATGCGCTCCTCAAGGATGTGGCGGCCCTCCTAGAGACCGAATGGCAGAAGGAAGGCATCCGGTTCGCCTTCCAGTTCGACCCCACCCTTCCCCTCATTGCTGCCGACGAGGAGTTGCTTCGACAGGCCTTCCTCAACATCATGCTGAACGCCTGTCAGGCCATGCCGAAGGGCGGGGTCGTGAACATTTCGACGGAGATGGAGGAGTGGGAGTTTGTGAAGGTGAACATCGCCGACCCCGGAATCGGGATCCCGCCTGAAGACATGGGCAAGATCTATCAGCTCTATTATACGACCAAACCCTACGGAACCGGCATCGGTCTCTCCTTGGTGTACCGCGTCGTGCAGATGCATAACGGCTCCCTTGAGACCTCGTCCGAGGTGGGCCGGGGGACCACCATGATCGTCCGACTTCCGGTGAGCCAGTCCCGTTCTTGATCCGTATTGGGGTACCTTGGAGCTCCGCGAACCCATCCCAAGACGCGGTAGCAATGAGACATTTTTGTTTCCTGTTTCTCTTGGCAATCATGATAGCGGGCTGTGCCAAACCTCAGGCCACCGTGGTCCTGCCGCCGCCGCCTCCTTCACCTGCGCCCCCGCCCGTAAAGGAGAAAAAGGAGAAAAAGGAGAAAAAGGAAAAGGAGGAACCGCCTCCCCCCCCTCCCGTGCTCTCGTCTCAGGTGGGTCGCGAGGAAGAGGAGCAGCTCAGGCAAAAGGCCGAGGACAGAATCCGGGGCGCGGAATACATGGTCGGACAGATCGATGCGAAAAAGTTGGTCACGGACCAGCAGGAGATCTTGACCACGATTCGGAGCTTCCTCTCCAAGGCGAAAGAGGCCCTGGCGATCAAGGATTTCTTGAGGGCCTCTAATCTCGCGGACAAGGCCAAGACGTTAGCGGAGGAGCTGTTGCGCACCTTCCGATGAGGAGTTGGCTTGCGCTGTCGTACCCTCTCCCGTGTAATCCTTACATCGCCTCCATGTAAATCTTACATGCTTCGCTGCGCACGAGAGGCCAGCGCGCCGTCAAACCCAGCACTGGTTGCCTAGTGCCGGTCCACCATCACCAGTCAGCGATAGGCCGCTGGCTCTCCTGACCCGGACAGCGGGCTGCCTCCGGCCGAGGTGTCACGATGATCGAGGTTCCCTCCGGGCATAAGTCAGGATTTATTGCCGTCGTTGGGCGTCCGAACGTCGGCAAGTCCACGCTGATCAACCGCGTGGTGGGTCAGAAGGTGGCGGCGGTCTCTCCGAAGCCCCAAACCACCCGCAACCGTGTTGCAGGGGTCAAGACGACCGGGTCGTACCAGATGATCTTCTTGGATACCCCGGGCATTCATCACGCCGAGACCCTCTTCAATCGCGAGATGGTCAAGCTCGCCCTCAAGACGCTGACAGAGGTGGATCTCATCCTCTGGGTCATCGATGCCTCCGATCCCCTCTCCGATGAAGACCAGCTGGTTCGCGGGCATCTCCAAGACATCAAGGTCCCGGTCGTCTTGGCCCTCAACAAAGTCGACCTGGTTAAGCCCAAGCAGCACCTGCTCCCTGTCATCGACGCGTGTCACAGGCTGATCCCGGCAGCCGAGGTGGTTCCCATCTCGGCCACCGAGGGCGTCAACCTCAACCTGCTGGAGGAGATCCTGCTGAGGTATCTCCCGGAGGGCCCGCCCCTCTTTCCTGCTGAGCAGACAACGGATCAGCCGCGACATCTTGTCGTGGCTGAGATTATCCGGGAAAAGGTCTTCGAGCTGGTGCATCAAGAGGTCCCCTACGCCGTGGCGGTCCAGGTGGACGAAATGGAAGAGCGGCCGGAGACGGGCTTGGTGGACATTCAGGCCACCATCTATGTGGAGAAGGACTCCCAGAAGGGGATCATCATCGGGGAAGGGGGCAGGATGCTGAAGAGGATCGGACAACAGGCCCGCCAGGAGATCGAGGAGGTCCTCGGCACGCACGTCTATCTTGGCCTGTGGGTCAAAGTCCACAGGGCGTGGCGGAAGAACGAGGAGGCCCTGCGCCGCTTCGGATACCTGCTGAAGTCCGGGTGAGGCGGCCTCCACAGCCTGAGCTTTTCCTTTCCCGCTCTCACGCGCTGTGGTAGGATATGGATCGCTCATTGCACGCGGTGAGAGTGTGCCTAATCACGATGATCTGTTTCCCACTGAGCCTGAGATGCACGACGTCTGTGCCGTCATTCTAGCCGCTGGCGAGGGGACCCGGATGCGGTCCCAGCTCCCCAAGGTCCTCCACCCCCTGCTGGGCCGGCCCCTGATCTCCTATCCGGTGGACCTCTGCCTCGGCCTGGGGGTGAAGCGCGTGCTGCTGGTGGTGGGCCCCCGGGCCGAGGGGGTCAGGCAGGCTCTCGCGGGACGGCCGGTCGAGTTCGTAGAGCAGGCGGAACCCCGCGGCACGGCCGACGCGGTCCTCCAGACCGAGATGGCCCTGGCTGGCTTTCGCGGGATCGTCCTGGTCCTGGGGGGGGACACCCCCCTCCTCACCGAATTGACCGTGGCGGGGCTCCTCGACGCGCACCGCAGGGCGCGCGCGGTGGCGACGGTCCTCACCGCTCGTGTGGAGGATGCCGCCGGGTACGGCCGCATACTCCGCGACCGCCGGAGCGCCCTCAGGCGGATCGTCGAAGAGGTCGAGGCGACGGTGAAGGAGAAGGCGGTGCGGGAGATCAATGCCGGCTGTTACGGCTTCGCTGGCGCGGCCCTCTTTGCTGCCCTGAAGCGGGTGCCGGTCTCGCCGGTCAAGAGGGAGTCCTTCCTGCCCGGGCTGGTGGAGGTCTTCCTCCGACAGCGGCGCCGGGTGCATACCGTTGAGGTGAGCGATCCCACCGAGGTGCTGGGGGTGAACACGAGGGCGGAGCTGGCCCAGGCTGCGGTCGTCCTCCGGCAACGGGTGCATGAGCGGCTGATGGCGGAAGGGGTTACCCTTCTGGACCCGGCCACCGCCTACATTGACGCGACCGTGACGATTGGCCCCGACACGGTGATCTACCCGGGCGTCATCCTTCAAGGGGCCACGACGATCGGCGCAGGGTGTGTCGTCTATGGCCACTGCCGGATTCAGAATTCCCACCTGGCCGATGCCGTCACGATCCTAGACGGCTCGGTGATCTCCGAGAGCGAAATAGCGGAGGGGTGCGTGGTAGGGCCCTATGCCCATCTCCGCCCGCACAGTCGCCTCCGGTCGAAAGTCAAGGTGGGAAATTTCTGCGAGGTGAAGCAGGCGGTCATCGGCGCGGGTTCCAAGGTGCCGCATCTGGCGTATGTCGGTGACGCGACGATCGGGGAGAAGGTGAACGTGGGGGCCGGCACGATCACCTGCAATTACGACGGCTTCGCCAAGCATCAGACGGTCATCGAAGACGAGGTCTTCGTCGGGAGCAACGCCAACCTGGTGGCGCCCATCAGGATCGGCCGGGGGGCCATCATCGCGGCCGGCTCTACCATCACCGAGGCGGTCCCCCCCGATGCCGTGGCCTTCGGGCGGGCCCCCCAGGTTACCAAGGAAGGGCGGGCCAAGGCGACCCGGCAGAAGCGGCAGGCGATGGCGCCTCCGAAGAGTGATGAGGAGTGAGGGCCAAGTAGCATGTGCGGGATCATCGGATACGTCGGTCCCAAGAACGTGGTGCCGGTCCTCCTCGACGGCTTGAAACGGCTCGAGTACCGGGGCTACGATTCGGCCGGTGTCGCTTTCCTCCAGCAGGGGGCGCTCCAGATCTACCGGAGCGTCGGGAAGATCAAGGATCTGGAAAACACCCTGTGGGGGAAAGATCTCGCTGGCGACATCGGCGTTGGCCATACCCGCTGGGCGACCCACGGCCGCCCCTCCGAGGCGAACGCGCATCCCCACGTGGATTGCACCGGTGAGCTCGTCGTGGTGCACAACGGCATCATTGAGAACTACGTGCCCCTGAAGGAAAAGCTGATCGCCGAGGGGCATCGGTTCACGTCAGAGACCGACACGGAGGTGATCGTTCACCTCATCGAGCAATACCTCGAGGGCGACCTGGAAGCGGCGGTGCGGCGCGCCCTCCGGGAGGTGGCGGGTGCGTATGCCATCGCGGTGCTCTGGCGGGGGGACCCCAATCGGCTCGTCGGTGCCCGCTGCTCGAGTCCGCTGGTGGTGGGCATCGGGGAAGGGGAAT
>JAHFDE010000011.1:19669-23400 GCA_023249165.1 Candidatus Methylomirabilota bacterium
CGGGTGGTGCTGGTGGCCTGTGGTACCTCCTGGCATGCGGCGCTCGTGGGGAAGTTTCTCCTGGAGGAGCTCTGCCGGGTCCCGGTGGAGGTGGACTACAGCTCCGAGTTCCGGTACCGCGAGCTCATCCTCGGTCCGGATACCCTGGTGCTCACCATCAGTCAGTCGGGAGAGACCCTGGACACCCTGGTCGCGCTCAGGGAGGCCAAGCGGCGCGGGTGCCGCGTCGTCTCCATCGTCAATGTCGTGGGCAGCTCCATCGCCCGGGAGAGTGACGGGGTGTGCTATACCCATGCCGGACCGGAGATCGGCGTGGCCTCGACCAAGGCCTTCACCGCGCAGCTCACCGCCCTGTATCTCTTGGCCCTGTATCTCGGGCGGCGCCGGGGGGTCTTGGACGCCTCCCGGGTGCAGGAGCTGCTCCCCCCTCTGTTGCGGCTGCCCCAGTTGGCGGAAGAGACGATACGGTGCGATCAGGTGGTGGAGCGGCTGAGTCACCTCTACTCCCAGCATACCGACTTCCTCTTCCTGGGGCGGGGGATCAACTACCCGGTCGCGCTCGAGGGGGCCTTGAAGCTCAAGGAGCTCTCGTATATCCATGCCGAAGGATATCCCGCCGGCGAGATGAAGCATGGGCCCATCGCCTTGATCGATGCCCGTATGCCGGTGGTCATTCTGGCCCCCCAGGATCGGACGCACCCGAAGATCCTGGCCAACATCCAGGAGGTCAGGGCCCGAGGGGGTGTCGTGATCGCCGTGGGGACTGCAGGCGATCCCGAGCTTCGCGCGCTGGTCGATCACTGCATCACCATCCCGGCGACGACTCCGCATCTCACCCCGATCCTCATGGTGATGCCGCTGCAGCTGCTCGCCTACCACATCGCCGTCCGCAAGGGGTGCGATGTCGATCAGCCTCGGAATCTCGCCAAGAGCGTGACCGTAGAGTGAGCCGGAGCGCGACGGTCATCATCTCGCGCCTGCATGTCATCCGGGCCTACAGTCGGACCCTGATCAACAAACATCTGTGCTGACCCTTGACGACGGTGCACGCCGAAACGTACCTGGCCGAGCTCAATCCGCCCCAACGCGAGGCGGTCCTCCACACCGAGGGACCCCTGCTCATCCTCGCCGGGGCCGGGTCCGGAAAGACCCGTGTCATCACCTACCGGATCGCCTACCTCATCGGCGGGCTCCAGATTCGTCCCTGGAACATCCTCGCCGTGACCTTCACCAACAAGGCGGCCGACGAGATGCGTGGGCGGGTGGCCCAGCTCTTAGGCGCCGAGGGGCTGAACGTATGGGTGGGGACCTTTCACGCCACCTGCGTGAAGATCCTGAGGAAAAACGCTGCCCACCTCGGCCTTCGGTCCTCTTTTCTGATCTACGATGAGGCCGACCAGCTCGCGCTGCTCCGGGAATGTCTCAAGGAGTTGGATCTGAGCGAGCGGGTGATTCATCCGCGCGTGGCCCAAAACAGGATCAGCCGGGCCAAGAACGATCTCCTCACCCCGGCGGAATTTGCTGCCCAGGCGGCCGATTACCTCGAAGAGCGGGTGGCCAAGGTCTATTACCGGTACCAGGCTGGGCTCCAGCGGAGCGGGGCCTTAGACTTTGATGATCTCTTGGTCGAGGCGGTCCGACTGTTCTTGGAGCGACCCATGGTCCTCGACTATTACCGGGACCTCTGGCGCTACATCATGGTGGATGAATATCAGGATACGAACCACGCCCAGTACCGGTTGATCCGGCTCCTGGCAGAGCGGCATCAGAACCTGGCGGTGGTGGGTGATGATGATCAGTCGATTTATCGGTGGCGCGGGGCCGATCTCGGGAACATCCTGGAGTTTGAACGAGACTATCCCTACTGCAAAACGGTCCGCCTGGAGCAGAACTACCGATCTACCCAGCGAATCCTGGAGACGGCTTCCTCAGTGATCGCCCATAACCGGGGTCGCAAGGCGAAGCATCTCTGGACCGAGAATGAAGAGGGGGACCCGGTGGGTTTCTGCCAAGCGAGGGATGAGGAGGACGAGGCCACCTTCGTTGTGGAGACCATCAGGCGTCTGGCGATCGCGGAAGGGTGGAGCTTTGATGACTTCGCCGTGTTCTACCGGGTCAACGCCCAATCCCGGGTCCTGGAGGATGCCTGCCGGCGCGTGATGACCCCGTATATCATCGTGGGCGGCCTCCGGTTCTACGAGCGCAAGGAGATTAAGGACCTCTTAGCGTATCTCCGGCTCATCGCGAACCCTGCCGATTCGGTCAGCCTTCTCCGAGCGGTGAATGTCCCGACGCGAGGGATTGGGAAAACGACCTTGGAGAAGGTGAGCAGATTCGCCTCAGGAAAGGGGCTGTCCCTCTGGGAGGCCTGTCGTGAAATGGTCAAAGAAAATCTCCTCCCCGCGCGTCAGGCCAAAGCCATCCAGGAGTTCCAGGCCCTCATCGAACGCTGTGCGGTGAAGCTCCCCGGGAACTCCGTTCCTGAAGTGGTCAACGACCTCCTCCAGGAGACCGGGTATCTGGAGGAACTCCAGCGGGAAGCAACTCCTGAGTCCCTGAGTCGCCTCGAGAACCTTCGCGAGCTGATCTCCGCAGCCCAGGATTTTGTCGAGCGGAGCGAGGACAAGTCGCTTGAAGCCTTCCTGGATATGGTCGCGCTTCTTACCGATGTGGACGAGGGGATGAAAGATGCGCGGGGAAAGGTAACCCTGATGACGCTGCACATGGCCAAGGGGTTGGAGTTTCCCGTGGTCTTCATCACGGGGATGGAGGAGGGGGTTTTTCCGCACGGCCGGGCCTACACCGATCCGGAAGAACTTGAGGAGGAGCGGCGTCTCTGCTACGTGGGGGTGACCCGGGCCAAGAAGCGCCTCTTCCTCACCGCGGCTGTACAGCGGCGGCTGTACGGCGGTGAGAGCTTCAACCTTCCGTCGCGGTTTCTGGAAGAGATCTCGCCCGAGCGCCTACAAAGAGTCGAGACCCCGACTCCGTCGGATGCCCCACACCTGGAAGGCCCGGGGGTGTCGTCCGTGCGCTACGAAGCGGAGGCGGATGAGACCCCCTTTGTGGACTTTTTCCAGCCGGGGGCCCGCGTCAGGCATCCGGAATGGGGGGTGGGCAGGATCCGCGAGCGGATCGGCAACGGAGACGAACTGAAGGTTGTGGTGACCTTTCCAGGGATCGGGGTAAGAAAGCTCAAGGTCAAGTACGCCCAACTCACCCTGGCCTGAAGCGAGAGCGGCTCGGGAGAGCATCCTCCACCAACAGCTCGGAGGGACCTTCCTCGGCGGCGCCATATTCTCCTGGGGCTTGATGCGTAAAGGCAACCTTACGCATGCTGAGGCGTCGTAGTTCGTTGATGCGGGCCACCCCCGCCTGCGCTGCGCTCCGGCGGCGGGACCCCGGCCGACGCAAGCCAGATGGTGCCTGCCTCGGAAGGAACCCCCTCCTCGCCGTTGTGGACTTTGGACGTTGGACCTTGGACATTGGAGACATCCAAGCCAGCAGCGGCGGGACCCCGGCCGCCCGCAAACCAGGTTCCGCCGGCTCCAGGCCCATCTCCCCTCGCCCTTCCGCGGTTACCCACCCCTCCCTGTGAATTTTGCTTTCTGAGGCAGCACCCTCGGCCCCTCGCTCCGGGCTCTCGCGGCGACCCTATTCGGCGGCTTACGGCCTGGGTCCCTCCGTGTTCACGATCCCTGCAAAGAGGCCCGGCACGGATCGCGCCTCGG
>JAHFDE010000131.1 GCA_023249165.1 Candidatus Methylomirabilota bacterium
GGTCTTGACAGTCACCCCCGAGACTTCCATCGCCGATGCCGCTCGCCTGCTCCTCGAACGGCGCATTGGAGGGCTTCCGGTGGTCCAGGGGGACCTCCTGGTGGGGATCATCACCAAGACGGACATCCTGGCAGCCTTCGTGGAGATCATGCAGAAGAGACCTCAGTAATCCAAACCCCATCCCGATTCCTCCACGGCTCGGAAGATATCGGTGTCGCTCACGATCCCGATGATCTCGCGGCCGCGACGCACCAGAACCCGGCGAATGCCCTTCTCCACCAGCAATGCCGCGGCGTCCCGGAGGGGGCAGTCGGGGGGGACCGTGATGAGCCTCTCCGTCATGACCTCCTGGACCTTGAGCTTTTCAGGGTCCTTTCCCTGGGAAACCACCTTCGAGATGATGTCCCGCTTGGTCATGATCCCCTTGGGCTCTCCGGGCGCCGCGGAGGTGACCAGGATGCTCGAGACCCCCTTCTCGTGCATCCGGTGCAGTGCCTCCGCCACGGACTTGTGGCCCTCGATGCTGACGACCGGGCTCTTCATGATGCTGGTCACCGTATACATCCCACCTGCCTCCCCTCTGGATCACGCCCGCGCGATCATGCTGCCTGAAGCCTGAGCGTCTCCAGGACGAGCTCTGCGGATCGCACCATATCGCTCAGCACCAGGTGTTCGCGCACCGTGTGGACCTCCCGCTGCCCTGTCCCCAGATTGGTCACCTCGAGCCCCTTGGCACAGAGGATATTGGCGTCAGAGCCCCCGCCGGTCTGCCAGAGGGTGATCTCGCGGCCGAGGGCGCGAGCGGCCTCGCGCACGAGCTGGACAATCCGGGCCCCCTCGGGGATGAACAGCCGATCGTAGTCCCGGTGGACCTGACAGTGCACCTGCCCGCGGTGGATCGTCCCATCCAGCGAAAGCACATGTCGCGCTGCCGCCTCCTCGAAGCAGCGGACCATGTGCTCTGTCTGGATCTTGAGCTTGGCTTCGTCGTGACTCCGCGTCTCGCCGTGGACCGTGACGGCGTTGGGGACGATGTTGATGGCGGTGCCGCCCTCGATGGTGCCGATGTTGGCCGTGGTCTCCTCGTCCAGGCGGCCGAGGCGCATCGCCGCGACGGCCTCACTGGCGATCCGGATCGCATTGATGCCCTTCTCCGGGCAGACCCCGGCGTGGGCCTCGAGACCCCGGACGGTGAACTGCAGCCGGTTGGCGGCCGGCGCGCGGGTGATCAGGTGACCGGGGTTGCTGCTGTCCAGGATGAGACCGGTGCGGGCGTGGAGCTGCGCCACATCCAGATGCCTCGCCCCCAGGAGTCCGATCTCTTCGCAGATGGTGAAGACGATCTCCAGCTCTCCGTGGGGGATCGCCTTTGCTCGAAGGACCCGAAGGACCTCGCAGATGATGGCGATGCCGCTCTTGTCATCCGCCCCCAGGATCGTGGTTCCGTCGCTCCTGACGACGTCCGCCTCGACCTGAGGCCTGATCCCGACGTCGGCGCCGACGGTGTCCATGTGGGCGCAGAGCAGGAAGGGGGCCGCCCCCGCTCGGGTTCCGCGGATGCGCGCGATGAGGTTTCCGACCGTTCCCCCGACCATCCGATCCGCCTCGTCAAAGCTCACCTCGGCCCCGAGGCGGTGGAGTTCCTCCGCGAGGTGCATCGCCAGCGCTCGCTCCTGGCGGGAGGGGCTGTCGATCCGCACCAGCGTGACGAAATGGTCTCGCATTCGCTCGCGATGGATCACCGGTCTCCTTTCAACTCTCCGGCATCGTGTGATCCTTAGGATACACTACGCGTTGGGAGGCTGCCAAGGGAAAGGGGCGTCAGACCCCCAGGGCCGCGACCCGGTCCTGGAGCCGCGCGGTGATGACCTGGTAGAGATCGGCCCCGGGCGGAATCGGCGCCTGGGCGAGGAGTTCCTGCACCGTCACCGGCGGGCCAAAGATGATCGTCAGGGGATGGGGGCGGGGATACGCTCTGTGCCGGGGCCAGATCTCGAACGAGCCGAGGATCCGGGCCGGGAGCAGGGGAAGATTCATCTCCGTGGCCAGGATAGCCCCCCCTTTCTTGAAAGGCTTGATGGCGCCGTCAATGCTGCGGGCGCCCTCCGGGAAGATGCAGAGGATCTCCCCCTGCCGCAAGATCTGCGCCGCAGCGCGGAGCGCCTGGAAGAGGTGAGTCTCGGCATCCACGTGGATGACGCGATAGGCCCGGCCGAACATGGCGGTGACCGGATGCTGGAAGAATTGCTGAAAGCCCAGGAAGTAGAGATGACGGACGATCCTGAAGGGGAGGGCGGTCCCGATGGCGAAGGCATCGATGTAGCTACAATGATTCGCGGTGATGAGATAGGGGCCGCGATCCGGCACGTGGGCCAGGCCGTGGACGCGAAAGCGACAGAAGAGCCCGAAGAGAAGGCGCAGGAGGCGATGGGAGAGAAAGGTGACGAGGACCGCCCAGCCTGTCTTGCCTGCCGCGATCTCGGCCTGGACCGCTTCGGGGGGCTCACCGACCAGGATCTCGCTCCAGGAGGGGCGACGGGTTTCCCTCTCCGCCTTCACGCTCTCCGCACGTTCCCCGAGACGCTCCTGGACCGTGCGCGCCACATCCCGGACCGTGAACAACTCCGAGCCGATTTCCGCCGGCAGATCGATCCCGAACAGATCCTCCAGCGCCACCACCAGCTCGATGCGGGATAAGGAATCGAGGCCCAGGTCCAGTTCCAGGTTGTCATCGAGGCGGATCCCGTGTTTCTTGCGGCCGACGACAGGAAGGATGGCGAGGATCTTGCGGGTGACCGGGCTCTCCCACAGGAGCTGGTCGGCGTGAGACGGCGGCAGCCCCTCCTCCACCGCGGCGGGCGCGGCCGCTTCCTGGAGGAACATCTCACGCACCAGGTGACGCTGGATCTTCCCGATACGGGTCCTGGGAAGCGGGTCCTTCAAGATCTCCAGGCGCGTCGGGCGCTTGTAGGCGGGGAGCTCGCGCGAGAGGTTTTCCATCTCCCATCGGATCATGTCTTCAGAATTGGCGACGCGCTTCTCCCGCAGGTAATCGAAGTTGGGGACGACAAGCGCGGCGAGCCCGTCGGTTCGTGAGTCTCCCAACTCTGCGCTTCCGATCAAGCAGATCTCCTTGATATAGGGGCTCTTCAGAAAGTGGGCCTCGACCTCCTCGGGGTAAATGTTCTTCCCCGTCGAGAGGACGATCACCTCCTTCCGCCGTCCCGTAATATAGAGATACCCCTCGGCGTCGAGATACCCCAGGTCCCCCGAGAGGAACCACCCGTCCCGGAAACTCTTGGCGGTTTCCTGGGGATCCTTGAAGTAGCCTTGCATCACATTAGGGCCCTGAATGGCGATCTCACCGACCCCGTCCGGACCGGGGTCCACGATCCGGACCTGGACACCGGAGAGCGGCACACCGACCGACCGAAAGCGGGGCTTCTCTGGCGGAGTGAAGGTGACGACCGGTGAGGTTTCGGTGAGACCATAGCCCTCGAGGACCAGAAAGCCGAGGCGGCGCAGATCCCGACCCACCCCGGGATCAAGTTTCGCTCCCCCGCTGCTGATCACGCGCAGCCTGCCGCCGAAGCGGCGATGGATCTGGGGGAACAGGAGGGGACCGGGGTTCCTCTGGAGGGTTGTCTGTGCGGCGCCGGCGAGGCCCAGGAGGAGGTCAAACAGGAGCCGCAGCGGCCAGGGTCTCTTCTGGACCTCCTGAAAGATCCCGCGATGCAACAGCGTCAAGAGCTGCGGGACCCCCACGAGGATACTGATGCCGGTCTCGCGCATACACTGGAGCAGGTCAGGAGGTTTCAGGCTGTGCAGGAACGTGACCCGAGCCCCAATGAGGAGGGGCGTCAGAAAGGTGATCATGAAGGGGTACACGTGGTGAAGCGGGAGCAGGGCCAGCAGGTTGTCCTCGGGGCCGCAGAACTCGAGCGCTCTCACGGCGGAGCTGTTTGACACGAGATTGCGGTGGGTGAGGATCACCCCTTTCGGGCTTCCCGTCGTCCCCGAGGTGTAGAGGATCGAGGCGGGCGACTCCGATGGCACCGAGGGTAACGGGCCCCTGGGGGAGCTCTGGAGGATCTCGGCAAGGGTGTACGTCCCTGTGGGGGCCTTCTCATCGAGCAGGATGACCCGGGGACGGGACGGAAGCCGGGCCATGAAGGGTTGCACCTTGTCCAGTTCGGCCTCCGAGACGACGATGGCTCGGCTCTCGGAGTGGTGAAGGAGGTTCTCAAGCTCCTGGACCCCGAGTTGGACGTCGAGGGGGACGGCGGTGGCCCCCGCGGCCACGATTCCCAGGTAGGCGATGCACCATTCCGGCCGGTTCCCGGAGAGGAGCGCGATACGATCGCCGGGCGAGATCTCGATCCGTCGGAGGAAGGTCGCAAGGCGATGCGCCTGATCTGCGACCTCGCCGTAGCTCCAGCGGACGTAGCGACCGTCCCGCTTGATCTGAAAGGCGACACTGCCTTGAAAGCGGGCGGCCGCCTCGAAAAACTGGACTGGGAGGTTCTCGGCTGCTACCATGACCCGATGATAGCAGGAACCCTCAGGCCCGACAATCGAAGGAGTAACGGGACAGCGGGGGCGCCATGGGTTTCAGGGGTGTGGTGTTTGGAATCGTTGTGAGTCTCGTGTCAAGCGCCTGTGTACCCATGATGCCGGCCGCTGGCGGCCGAGTGGGGGAGCTGCGTGGACGGATTGTCGGGATCGAGCGAGAGAAGGGATTGATCGCCGTCGCGACCGGACCGGACACGGAGGGACAGTGGCTCTCTCTGGTCCCGTCCACCTCCGTGAGAGGTCCTGACATCTTGACCGTGGATGCGCTGCAAGCCGGCCAGCGCGTCTACGTGCGCACCATCCAGGAACCTGGGGCCGATCGGCCAGAGGTCCTCAGTATCACTGTCATCAAGTACACGCTGGCCCCGAAAGGCACAGGCCCGGGAAGTATTGGGATCCCGGGATTCTGACCGGCTCCTGGCCCTGAAATTGCAAGTTCTTACGGCAGATGAGGAGACACGTTCACACGTATCTCACAGCATCCTTCGTAACCCTTCTCCTCCTGGTGCCCCTGGCGAGGCCGGGGGCGGCCGAGTCCCCCTCCCCTCTTGAGAGACGCTTCCATGTCTTCGGCAACGGCCTCGGGCTCTACCACGTCAAGGTGAAAGAGGCGACGAACTTCACGCTGTCGGCCACCGTCTGGGTCGGCAGCGTGGATGAGGATCAACGAACGAACGGAGGCGTGAGCCACCTGGTGGAACACATCCTTTTCCACCAGCCGGATATGCCGGAGGAGGCGTTCAACGCCCAGATCAGGTCGAGGGGCGGCACGTACAATGCGAGGACCTCCCGAGACTACACGCGATATCACGTCACCCTCCCCCGCCCTCATCTGACGCTGGGCCAGGCGTGGCTCCACAAAGTCCTCATTCACGATCGCCTTGTCACAGGCCGCCTCGAGGACGAAAAGGAGATCGTCAACCGGGAAAATGGATGGTCGCCTCCCACGTGGTGGCACCAGCTCGGAGATCTCATCGATCCCAAGTACCTTGCACTCCCAGGGTTCTGGACGCGCCAGTTCGGGCTGCGCGAGTATGACGAGCCCGTGGGAGGGACCTATGAGGTGGCGAGGAAATTGACGGCCTCGCAACTCGAGGCGCATTACCGGGCGTACTACTATCCGGAGAATATGGTCCTCCTCTACGTGGGACCACACAACCTCGAGGAGGTGGTCGCCGTCATTGGGGCAACCTTTGGGAGTGTCGCGCCGACCGGACGGAAGCCGAATCTTCGCCCCCCCCTCCAAGACCGATCCCCCCGTCCCTACTTCGCCCACAAGCTCCCGCAGATCTTCTCTGACCCGGACTACCGGATCGGCATCGGGCAGGTCCTGACCGGGCTGCATTTCTCCTCCCGCTCGGAGATGAGCCTGTACTATTTCGTGATGAAGGAGCTCTTAGAGGAGCGTTTCCGATACGGGGAGGGAAAGGCG
>JAHFDE010000132.1 GCA_023249165.1 Candidatus Methylomirabilota bacterium
GCGAAGCCGCGGCGGAGCGTGTTCTCCGTGATGGTCCTGGGTTCCATGAACTGCAGGAGATAGTCGGGCCCGCCGGCCTTTGAGCCGATCCCTGACATCTTGAACCCCCCAAAGGGCTGTCGGCCCACGATCGCCCCCGTGATCTTTCGGTTGATGTACAGGTTCCCCACCCGGAAGGCCGCCTTGGCTCGCTGGATGTGGGCGGGGCTCCGGGAGTAGAGGCCTCCGGTCAAGGCGTACTCGGTCCCGTTGGCGATCTCGAGGGCCTCCTCGAATTCGGCAGCCCGCAACAGGGCTAGCACGGGGCCAAAGATCTCTTCCCGGGCGATGGTCGCAGCAGGGGGGACATCGGCAAAGACCGTCGGTCCCACATAGGTGCCGGTCTTCAGGTGTAAGGCGCCGGTCTCCAGGACGAGCCTTGCTTCTCTCCGGCCCTGTTCGATATAGCGGAGGACCTTACGGTAGGCCTCCTCGTCAATCAACGGGCCGAGCGCAGTTCCGGGATCTTCGGGTGGGCCGACCTTGAGACTGGCGGCCGCCTGCACGAGGCGCGTGAGGAAGGCATCGTGTGCCGATCCCACCACGATGGCCCGTGAGCAGGCCGAGCATTTCTGGCCGGCGTAGCCGAAGGCCGAGGCTACGACGCCACGAACGGCCTCATCGAGGTCGGCGTCCTCGTCAACGATAATGGCGTTCTTGCCCCCCATCTCGGCGATCACCCGTTTCGGACCCCGCTGACCCTTTTTCGTCTGCGCGGCCAGCTCGTAGATCCGGAGTCCCACCCCCCGTGAACCTGTAAACGCGACCAGATCAACGAGGGGACTCGTGACCAGGTATTCCCCCACCTCTTCCCCCAGACCCGGCAGATAATTCACCACCCCGGCGGGGAACCCGGCTTCTTGGAAGATCGTCATGAGATGCCACGCCATGATCGGGGACTGTTCGGCCGGTTTCATGATGGCCGCATTGCCGGTGACGAGCGCGGCGGAGGTCATGCCGGTCAGGATGGCCAATGGGAAATTCCAGGGCGCGATGATCACGGCGACGCCCCGAGGCTGGTACAGGTATTCGTTCACCTCCCCCGGCGCATCTCCCAACCGCTGCCCCTTTCCGAGCCGCAACATCTCGCGCCCGTAGTATTCAAGGTAGTCAATGGACTCGGCCACGTCGGCGTCCGCCTCCCGCCAGGGCTTCCCCACCTCGTAGACCTCCCAGGCCGCCAGCTCGACCCTTTTCCGCCGCATGAGCGCCGCGGCCTGAAATAAGCGCTCGGCCCGGGCTTGGGGCGATGTGGAGGCCCATCCGGGACATGCCCTCCTGGCAGCGTCCAGGGCCTGCTGCGCGGCATCGAGACCGGCGAGGGCCGTCCGGCCGACGGCCTCCTCGGGACGCGCGGGGTTCCGCGAGACCAGGTCTCGGGTGGTCCGGACTTCTTCGCCGCCGATGATCAACGGGTAGAAGCGGTCGAAGCGGCTCCGGACAGTGACGAGGGCCTCGTGCATGCTTCTGCGATGTTCCTCGTGAGTGAAGTCAAGCTCCGGCTCGTTACGGAATGGGGCGGGCTCGCCGAGTGCCGGTGTGCTGGGTGCCGGGGACACCGCGCTTGGACCTGGGGCCGGCCCGGGCGGTTTCAGTAACTCCTCCGGAGACCAGTGCTCGGCGAAGCTGTGTCTCAGGAACGATTCATTGGAGGTATTCTCGAGGAGCCGCCGGATCAGATATCCCATCCCCGGGATCAGCTCTCCGAGGGGGGTGTACACGCGAACCCGCTGCCCCAGCCGAACCAGGGCATCTTTGATCGGGTCACCCATGCCGTACAGCATCTGAAATTCCAAGGCCTCCGCTGGTACCTTCAGATGCCGGGCCCAGGCCAGGGCAGCCGCGATGGAACGGATGTTGTGGCTTCCGATCGCGGGACGGACCAGATCGTCGTGCTCGAGGAGAAGACGGGTGAGCTGCTCGAAGTTGCGGTCCGTTTGCCACTTCTCCGTGAAGACCGGCACCGCCCATCCCTGTTGGCGGGCGATAACCACCTCGTAGTCCCAGTAGGCCCCCTTGACGAGGCGAACGCCGATCGAGGCGCGGCGCCGCCCGACCCACGTCAGGAGATCGCGAAGATCCTGCTCCGCGTCCTTGAGATAGGCCTGGAGCACGACCCCGACGTCCTCGCGGCTTCGAAACTCCTCCTCGTCCAACAGCTCCTTAACGATCCTGAGGGTGAGGTCTTTGAACTCGTACTGCTCCATATCGACAGTCACGAAGGCCCCCACCTCTCGGGCCCGCCGCAGGATGGATCGAAGGCGAGCCTTGACCACCTCGACGCTCTCCTTTTGATCGAGGGGGTTGAACTGAGAGTGGAGGGAGCTGAGCTTGAGCGACACATTCACGGAGGGGAGTGGGCCCCGGTGGTCTCGGTCGAGGAGGAGTGAAGGCTCCCGCTGCCTCGCGTGCGAGGTGAGCGCGTCCAGAATGGTGAGGACACGCCGGTGGTACGCCTCTGCCTCCTCCTCGCTGACCGTCGCCTCGCCCAACGGATCGAGGGTGAACCCCATCTGTCGGCGCCTGAGGGCCTTGATGACCCTGAGCGCCTCCTCCATGGTGGCGCCGGCGATGAATCGCCGCGCCAGACGGAGGGCGGAGCGGCGGACCGCGAAGGCCAATGCCCGGGCTGCCAGATCCCGGCGCGAGGCGACGCGGAGGCCCCAGCGAAAGAGCCCCGGGAGGGCCTTCTCGTGGGGGGCGAGATACTCCGAGAGGTGATGGACGACCTGCTCGCTCGTCGTCAAGGTGGGCAGCACGTCGATGAAGCGGAACAGACCGACCTTCAAGGACTCGTCCCGCATGCACCACGTGAGGAGTCGCTCATCCCATCTGTCTCGAGACAGGATCGAGGGGGATGCGTCTTGCAGGTGGGCGAAGATCTGCCGGCCGATCTCTTGTGTGTCCTGCTTGACGTGCTGCCAGTCCTTTTCGGGGACGTCCATCCCTGGCTCCCTGAAGGGGTTGCTCCTCACTACGATTATAGGCGGAGAGGCATGCGGTTCCAAACCGTGCCGCTCATGCCTCTGCCTCGTCCCGTGACGACTGCAATCTTTGTTCCCTGCTGCGTCGGGGACCAACACCGAATGGGGCGCGCCGTTCCCCCCGCGGGGTGGCTGTGCTACAGTGAAACGGAGATCGGGACAGATGATACAAGGAGAACACGGTGAAGATTGCGGTGATGGGGGCCGGGGCCGTGGGGGGGTACTTCGGGGCGCTCCTTCACCGGGGAGGGCTCGATGTGACCCTGATCGCGCGAGGTCGGCATCTGGAGGCCATCAAGGCGCACGGGCTTCGGATCAAGAGCATCCAGGGGGATCTGACTGTGCCGGCCAAGGTCGTCGGTGATCCCAGCGCGGTCGGCCCGGTGGATCTGATCCTCTTCTGTGTGAAGTCCTATGACACGGAATCGGCCGCGCGTCAGTGTCTGCCGATCCTTCAAGAAAGCACCGCCATTCTGTCCCTCCAGAACGGGGTCGACAACGAAGAGAAGATCGCGATGGTCGCCGGAGGCGAGAAGGTCCTCGGGGGGGTTGCCTACATTGGGGCCGGTATCTTCGAGCCCGGGGTGATCGTGCATACGGCTGAAGGCCGGATCGTCTTTGGAGAGATGCACGGAGGAATCAGCGAACGGGTGCGGCGCCTGGAGCAGACCTTTCGTGACGCCGGCTTCCCCGCAGAAGTCTCCTCCAACATCCAGGCGATCTTGTGGGGAAAGCTCTGCTGGAACGCTGCCTTCAACGCGCTCAACACCCTCGTGGGGGGTGAGGTCCGCGTCCTGCTGGAGCGGCCGGAGACTCGAAGATTGGCCAGGCAGGTCATGGAGGAGGTTCGGGCCGTCGCCATCGCGAACGGCGTCCTCCTCTCCGAAGACCTCGCCGAGCGCCTTCTCACATGGACCGATACTGCTGCCGGGGCCATGAAGACCTCGACCCGGCAAGACCTGGAGGCGGGGAAGGCGCTGGAGGTCGAGGCGTTAAACGGGGCTGTGGTCCGAAAGGGAGAAGCGGCGGGCGTCCCCACCCCGTTCAACTTTGCCATCTATGCTCTCCTTAAAGCTATCGACCCGGCGTCCTGACCCCTCCCGTTGTCTCCGTCAAATCCAGAGCTCGGGCGCGCGTCGCCACACCAGGTGGGCCAATACGTACAGTTCTAGACCGAAGGGTAGGTAGCCCAGATAGCCGAGGAACGGCATCTCGAATAGAGGCCAGAAACCGACCCCGGGAAGGTGATACACCCACTTTGGATACGAGAAATAATTCCACATCTCCCAGAAGAACCCGCAGGTAAGAGCCCCGGTGCCGAGTGCAGTGACCGGGCGCCAATCGCCGTGCTGCAGGCGCGTCAGGATCGATCGCTTGCCGAGCCATACGTTGAGGGGTTCCACGAGGCAAAGGACCGAGATCCACATGAATGGGTAGAAATAGCGGGGTAATACCAAGAGCAGGCTGAGCATGGCGCAGCCGGCCAGAAAGAGCCCAGCGCAGACGCGAGACGTGACTGGGACGCGGGGGCCGTGGGCGAAGCGCCCCAGCCAGCCGAGGGATCCCACCAGCTCGGCCGTGACGAAGACTGCCGGCATCACGGTGGAGAACCCCAGCGACGCGAAGAAACCGTACTCCAGATCGCTGAAGAGTTCACGGCCGAGATACCGCCAGTTCCCGGTCCGCCAGTTGATGGCCTCGAAGAGCCACCAGACCGGTACCGAGATCACGAAGAGCATGGCGAAGTCGCGCGGTGATCGGGTGAGTGGCGAGCTGCCGGTGCGGCGAAGGACCAGTGCATCAACGACCAGGATGTACCCCAGCCACAGCGGAAAAAACAGCACGTGCGTCCGCGGCCCCGGTAACAACCAGTTCAGCAACCACGAGACTCCGAGCAAGAGGCCCCCGATCATCCCGTGCCACCGCTTCGTCACAGCCGGGCCCCTTTCCAGCCCGCAAAGAACAGGCCCACATCTCCCGCCAGTTCCGGTTATGGATTGACGGCTCGCCATGTCCTAACGAGCTCTTGGGCAATAGGGTTCGTCACATCGTTGTCCGTCCAGTATCCCAGGTGAGACACTGGGTTCCAGCTACTGAGGAGGCCGCCCGCATTGATCTCTCTATCAGCCTTGACAGCCTTTCGGTATGCTTCGTTCAGGGTTTTCAGCGGATACGCGATGACATCGTCCTCATCATAGTAGTTTACCCATTCGCCCGCCAGGTCGGGATAGTGCTTCGAGAGGCCGGGCGAAGGCACCTGGATGGGGACACCAAAGTTCGGGTACCGAAGACTCCACATGGCGATGGGGCTTCCCAGCGTATAGAATAGCGTGAACGTTTCTCCTCGCTCCAAGGGGGTGTCGCCGATCTTCTTCTTCACGCGTGCGGCGATGAGCGGCCGCTTCGGATGCTGCAGATCGTAGAAATAGTTGCTCGCAATCACCGATCCCAGGCTGTGGGCGATGACACAGAGGGGGGCCTTCTCCCCGGCTTCAGCGGCAAGGCGATTGAGACTCTCGGCGAATTTCTCATGAATCCCATCGTAGATCCGTCGATCCTTCGGAGTCGGCTGATAGGCAATGGCGTCTCCTGCAAAATCCACAAGGAAGCGGCGCAGCGTCGTGAAGTCCATTTCGCCCCCGCGTTTCATCCTTCTCCAGAGTTCTTCCTCCGCGTCTTGCACCGCCGGGGCCCAGTACACGGGCAGGATCGCCAATTCGGAGGCAGGGTCCTGTATCTTCTGTCCCAACTCCTTCGCAAACCGCCCCTTCAGCTCTTGTGTCATGCCATCGGCAAATTGTGGATCCTGCTTCCCGACGCCGTGAATGATGGCCACTGCGATCTTCTGTGACATCCCATGCCCTCCTTTCCTTCCAATTCCGTCCCTCATTTCACGGGGATTGCAGCATGAAGGCTTCGACCCATTCACGTCGGCCTCTTCCGAGTAACGTCCTCTTGTCGAT
>JAHFDE010000133.1 GCA_023249165.1 Candidatus Methylomirabilota bacterium
GGCCGGATGTCCATCCCAATCGCCCCGGGGAATTTCTTTATCCCACAGCCGGCGTCCAGAATCCTGGCCTCGCGAAAGCGCTCCGCCAACCGCTCGTAATAGTGCTTCGTCCTCTCAAACCACATGCTCCACCGTCACCTTCTTTATCCCTCACACCTTGCCCTTTTCGTCGCTCCCACTTGTTTCCGCAACGATACCACAATCCCATCATTCAGTAATACATTCAACGTGACCAACCGCTCTAGGAATCTCCTCGTCTCATCATCCTTGAAAAGCAGTTTGACGAAGGAATAGAGCTTCAATGTCCAGCAATGGACAATGAACCGATACATTTTGACTTTAATCCGGACGGGGTGTATCCGATCAAGGACGAAGCCGTACCTTTCCGCAAATGCAATGAGAAACGACAGATTGATCGGGGAGAGGTGAAGGTGCTCCCCTTCTGCAGGCATGTGCACCAGATGGGGAAACCCGTAAAAAGTTCCGAACAGCAAAAAGCGGAGTCTGCTCTTCATGTTCAGGGGGTTCGGCGTCGAGATAAGGAGTGTACCGTCCTTCTTCAGGATACGGTAAAACTCTCGAAGGGCATGATGGTAGTTCTCGATATGTTCCAGACCTTCGAGGCATGCCACGTAATCGAAGAAGTCGTCGTCATACGGAAGGCGTTCATTCAGATCCACTCGCTGGAAGTTTCGAACTGGGGCACTGGTGAAAAGGTCTGCGGAAAAGTACTCCCATGCGCCGGATGTCAATTCATGAAAAAGCCAACAGTTCCCCGATGGGATGTCTAGTATCTTTCCCGGTTTGGCATCTTTGAAGTACGCGACGATCGCCTGTCTGACTTCCGGCTGCATCTCATCCTAGCCCGCATCATTCATGAGCGGAGTGGCTTCGTGAATGATGCGCCTGCCGGTGCGGCCTCGGCCGCACCAGGAGGTTTCGATCCCGCCGCTGCGGCGGGACTCAAGGCTAGCCCTGAGCGACGCCCCGCAAACGCGGGGTGGAGTCGAAGTCCCTCGGCTTTGCTCGGGACCGTGAGCATGTCGAACGGCCCGGAGGGCGGATTACTCATTCCTGGATGAATAATCCGGGCTAGCTCTTCGGCCCTCGTGATGACAGATCCGCTGTCATCGACCGTGACCCAGGATTATGATGACCGCGGCTCTTCGCCAGCTGCTCCTCGACAGCGGCAATGACCTCCTCGACTCTCAGGGTCTCCAGGCACTCGCAGCGCTTTGTCACCTCGCATCGCTTCCGCCGGAGTTGGCTGCAGAAAGGATCCCGCTTGAGGACGAGGTGTCCATCCCCCCAGGGCCGCCAGTTCTGCTCCCTGGAAGGACCAAAGAGGGCCACCACCGGGGTCTTGACCGCCGCGGCAACATGCATAGGGGCGGAATCCACACCGACGAAGAGACGGGAACGGGCGATGAGGGCGGCCACCTGCTTGAGGGTCAGCCGTCCGGCCAGGTCGATGGCGGGGCGCCGGGCACGGCCAATGATCCGCTGTGCCTTTTGTACCTCGCGCTCGGCCGGCCCACTGGTGAAACAGACCGTCATCCCCTGCTCGGAAAGGTAATCGGCCACCTGAGCGAACCCCTCGTCAGTCCAACATTTGAACATCCATTTGGCGGTGGGATGGATGGTCACCACTTCATCGTCCCCCTCCACACCTATCTCTCGAAGGAGCGTGTTGACAGCGGCCTCGGCTTGCGGATCGACGAAGAGCCGAAGATCCCCCGCATCAGGCTCGACACCCAGGGCCCGCACCAGGTCCAGGTTGCTCTCCACGACATGCTTTTCCCAGTCCTGGAGCACGATGTGCGTGAGGAGAAGGCGCCGCCCCAGAAACCCAGAACGACCCGGATCGTAACCGACCCGGATCCCGGCCCCCGAGAGGACGCCGAGGATCGCCTCCCGGTCTCCATTGCCCATCTGTACCGCCAGATCCGGCCGGATCCTCCGGAGCTGACCGACGAGCCGCCCCTCGTTTCTGATCCGCCCTACACCTGTCCCCTTCTCAAAGACGAGGACCTCCTCCAGATCCGAGTTCCCCGTGAGCATGTCATCCGTCCCCGCGTATACCAACGCGCAGATCCGGCTCTTCGGGAAGGCTTTCCTCAGCGCATGTATGGCAGGGGTGGCGAGGAGGACATCCCCGACATGCTTCAGCTTGATGACGAGGATCCGCTCAATCCCCGAGGTCACGCCTCACCTCACCCCTCGATTCGACCGTTGGGCCTCGTAGAGCGCGGCGTACCGGAAAAAGGTCTGCAGCGCCTCGAGCCCGTGCCAGTACAGCCCATAGCGTCCATCGAGAAAGCCCAGCCGAAAGACATAGCGGTACACGAACTTCAGGGGAATCCCGAAGAAGCGCCACAGAGAGATCGGATTGTTCCGGCGCATCTCGACATAGAGCATCGCATACCGTCCGGCCTTCTCCCAGTATTGCTGCAGGTCTCGGTAGCTATAGTGGAGCAAATCGCCCCGCAAACGACCTACCGACCCTGTGACCCGGACGCCTTCATGCAGGAGGCGATCTTCAAACGTCCCCCGATCTCGCCGGAAGAAGCGCAGGTAATACTTGGGATACAGGCCTCCGTGGACAAGGGGCTGGCCCAGGAAATAAAAGCGGCGCGGAATCAGGTAGCCCGCATACCTGGACTGCCCATTCCGCACCGCGCGCAGGATCTCTTCGCGGAGCGCCGGGGTTACCTCCTCGTCGGCATCAACGCTCAGGACCCAGTCGCCCGTGGCCTTGGCCAGGGCCGAAGCTTTCTGCAGCCCGTACCCCTTCCAATCCTCCTCGTACACATGCGACGTGTAGGTCCGGGCGATCTCGCGCGTCCGATCACTGCTATGCGAATCGACGATGACGATCTCGTCGACCCACCGAACACTCTCGAGACACCGGCCGATCTGGGCCTCCTCATTACGGGTAATAACGATCGCGGAGATCGTCTCCATTGCTCACTTACAGCGCACCGCCGCCGCGGAACCCGCTCTCCCAGAGACGGCGCCGGTCGATGCGACAATCATCTCCCCGGGGTTCCTGGGGCGTTCCCGGTCCTCCGATGGGACATGTGGTGCAATCTCCTACAGATCGAACACGCGCGGACGAATTCGCCCGGCCGCGGAACTCCCGCTGCCACCATGCGTCGCCGGACTCACTACGTCACGCTGTCGGGATCGGGGTCCTGTGGGGAATCTTCCAAAGGAACGGCGATCTCTGGTCTGCTGAACGGATAACCGTGAACTGGCAACCCTCACACCACGCCGACCTGGAGGAGGTCGTGCAGGTGAATCACCCCATCCGGCCGGCCTTGCGCATCGACGATCAGGAGGGAGGTGATCTTATGTTGCTCCATCACCTGGACGGCCCGAGCAGCCAGCTCGTCCCGTTCAATGATCCTCGGATATCGGGTCATGCACTCCTTCGCCGGTCGGTCGAGGAGGTCGGTGTGCTTCTCCAGTCCACGCCGCAGATCCCCGTCGGTAACGATTCCGATGAGCCGACCCTCTGTGTCGACCACCGTGGTCATTCCGAGGCGTTTCATGCTGATCTCCAGGATCGCCGCGCGCATCAGTGTTTCCTCGGAGACGACAGGCATCTCTGCCCCAACGTGCATCAGATCTCGCACGCGCAAGAGCAGGCGGCGGCCGAGCCGCCCTCTGGGATGAAGGACCGCAAAGTCCTCCGCCTTAAAACCTCGCTTCTCGAACACGGAAACCGCCAGGGCATCTCCCATGGCGAGTGCCGCCGTGGTGCTCGCCGTCGGGGCCAGATTCAGCGGGCAGGCCTCTTCATCCACGCCCACGTCGAGCGCCACGTCGCTCTCCTTGGCGAGGGGGGACTGGAGATTTCCCACGAGCGAAATGAGTGTGACGCCGAAGCGTTTGAGCGCCGGAAGGATCTCGATAATCTCCGTGGTGCCCCCGCTGTTCGAGACGGCCACCACGACGTCCCCCTGCACAATCATCCCCAGATCGCCGTGGAGGCCCTCGGCCGGGTGGAGATACAGGGCGGGAGTCCCGGTGCTGGTCAACGTGGCGGCAATCTTCTTGGCAATAAAGCCAGACTTCCCCATCCCTGTCAGCACCACCCGCCCCCGGCACTCGACCAAGAGCTCCACCGCTCGAATGAACCGCTCGTCCAAACGAGGAATCAGGGCCGCGACCGCGTCGGCCTCAATTTTCAGCACTCGCCGCGCCATTTCCAGGATCATCGCGCTGCTCCAGTCTCTCCCGTCCTCGAGTCAGGATCGTACCCTAAATTCTCCCGGGCAAAAAGTCAACTGAAAAGGAGTTACGGCGTCCCCTGATAGAACGCGCGAACACTCTCGGCGACATAGCTGATCTCGTCCTCGCTGAGCTCCGGATACATGGGGAGGGACAGGGTCTCCTGCGCTGCTGCCTCGGCCACGGGAAAATCGCCCTCCTTGTAGCCGAGGTACCGGTAGGCCGCCTGCAGGTGAAGGGGAATGGGATAATAGACCCCGGTCGAGATCCCTCGTTGGTGCAGGTGGGCCTGAAGCCGATCCCGACGTCGAACGCGGATCGTGTAGAGCGCGTACACCGGGTTAGCATATTCCATGACCGCGGGGATCTGCACGCCTTCGACGTCCGTCAACAGTTCGTCGTATTGCCCGGCATGCCTTCTTCTTGCGTCGTTCCATCGACTCAGATGTTGGAGCTTGACCAACAGGACCGCTGCCTGGATCGAGTCCATCCGGGCGTTGTAGCCCTCGACTTCATGCACCCCAGGTTCCGTCTGACCATGGTCCCTTCGCAGCCGGACATGCGCCGCGGCCTTGAGGTCGTTGGTCACGACGGCCCCGGCATCACCCAGCGCTCCCAGCGTCTTCGAGGGATAAAAACTAAAGCACGTCAGGTGACTGGTGGCGCCAATCGGCCTCCCCTTATACTGAGCCCCGGCTGCCTGGCACGCATCCTCAATCACCATCAGGCCGCGGACCCGGGCGACTTCCCGAATCGCGTCGAGATCTGCCGGCTGTCCGTACAGATCCACCGGCACGATGGACTTCGTCCTCCGGGTGACGACCCCTTCGATCTTTTCCGGGTCGATCGTCAAGGGCCCGGGGTGGATATCAACAAAGACCGGCCGTGCCCCCGCGGCAGTGATGGCTTCAGCCGTTGCGATGAAGGTATAGGGGCTCGTGACGACCTCATCCTCCGGTCCCACGCCAGCCGCCAACAGGGCCAGGTGTAACGCTGCAGTCCCTGAGGAGACGGCACTGGCATATGCGCCACCGCAGTACTGGGCAAAGGCCTCCTCGAACTCCTCAATCCATTTCCCCCTCACATAGTGGCACTCGGCAAGCACATCACCGATGGCGCGCTGAATCTCTCGTTCCAACTGTCGTGTTTGCTTCTTGAGATCGACAAGAGGGATCATGTCGTCCCGATGCTTTGACGATTATCCGGATGCCCGCCGGTTCACGATGGTATCCAAGATGCAGTGGCAGAGGGTCAGATGCGCGATCTCAACGTGTCCGTAGGAATCAGACGCGACGTAGAAATTCAGGTCTCCCCTCAGCCGGAGCGGTGTATCGGCAGCAAATCCTGACATCGTAATCACCTTGCACTCTTTCTTCCTTGCCGCATTCACGGCCGACAGGATATTCTCCGAGCGGCCAGAACTGCTGATCGCCACCAGCACATCCCCGGGGTCTGCGAACATCTCTACGGGCTTGACGAACACCTGCGGGTATCCAAAATCGTTGCCAATGCACGTCAGAAGCGACGAGTCATTAAAGGCAATGGCCCGCATCCCTCCGTTCTTCCAATAATCAACCGCCTGGTGGCTGGCGATCGCCGCGCTCCCTCCGTTTCCGATAAACATCACCTTCCGCCCCATCGCGGTCTGCGTAGCGATCAGATCGACGGCAGTCAACAAACCCTTCGAAAGTTCCACGCGCCCC
>JAHFDE010000012.1:0-7490 GCA_023249165.1 Candidatus Methylomirabilota bacterium
CGGGCAACGTGACCTCCGCCACCGGGGCGAGACACGCGGTCCCGCTGGGAAAGATTATTCCCGGGAAGGGTTATGCGGGGATGGTCTCGTGAGGGGGTGATGGAGCGACACCCCTACACCGCTGCCGTGCTTGGGCTGCTCGCCCGGATCGAGGAGACGCAGGGACCGGTGATCGAGCAAGCGGTCGAAGCCATCTTTCGCTCGCTCAAGGGAGGCGGGATTCTCCACGTCTTCGGGAGCGGCCATTCCGTGTCAGTAGCGCAAGAAGCCTTTCACCGGGCAGGGGGGCTCGTCCCGGTTAACTTGATTCACGAAGTGATGCTGTCTCCGCTCACCCCGCCGGCTATCAGTGGCAGGATGGAGCGCGTCTCTGGAGTGGCGGCGATCCTCTTGGATCGCCACGACCTGCGGCCCGGCGAGGTCTTGATCGTGGTCTCCAACTCCGGGATCAACGCGGTCCCGGTCGAGATGGCCCTCGAGGCCAAGAGGCGGGGGCTTTTCGTGGTTGCCCTGACGTCGCTCACCCACTCGAGGGCGGTCCCGGCCCGGCACGCCAGTGGCAAGCGCCTCTTCGAAGTGGCCGATCTCTGCTTGGACAATTGCGGGGGGGAGGGAGACGCCGCCGTGGCCTATGCCGGGTGGGAGGGCAAGGTCGGCCCGACATCGGTTGTCGCCGGGGCCTTTCTGATGAACCGCCTCTTCTCCGGCGTGGTAGAGCGGTTTCTCAGCGAGGGTCTGAGCCCGCCGGTCTATATGAGCGCCAATCTTCCCGGAGGGGATGAGCACAACCGTCGACTGGAGGAGCGATACCGTGGGCGGATTCCCCTCCTCTAGTGCCGTTCCAACGTGCCGAGCCGAATGTGACCAACCTGCCTTGCAGCAACGGTTGTGGGCGTGTGCGGCAAAGAAATCGGCAGCAATAGATAGCTGGAACGGTACTAGTGCCGTTCCAACTATTTTCCCCGAACGCCGGGCGCTTACTGAACCGAGGGAGCAGGCCGAACTGTGAAGCTCGGACTGGGCCAAACAAGTTGGAACGGCACTAGCTGGCGCAGGGGGACGCTGGCCCTCGCGCTCCTCGTGCTCCTCCCCCGCCCGGCAGCCGGCGCGCCGCAGGGGCGGGTCGCCACCATCCGCTCCGTGATCGATGGGGACACGGCCGTCCTGGAAGATGGCAGACGGATCCGGTATCTCGGGATCAATGCCCCTGAACGAGGTGAAGCCTACTTCGCCGAGGCGACCGCCGTCAACCGACGTCTGACCGAGGGCAGGCGCGTGAGGCTCGAGCCGGATCAGGTGCTGGAGGATCGGTACCATCGTCTGCTCTACTATGTCTATGTCGATGGGGAGATGGTCAATGCGCGATTGATCGAGGAGGGGCTCGCGCATCTCTTGGTGATTCCGCCGAACCTCAGACACTACGATCGATTTGTGCAGCTGCAGCGTCAGGCGCGGGAAGCCAGGCGGGGGATCTGGCGACATCTCACGGGGCCGTTGAAGATCACCTCCCTCCAGGCCAATCCCCCGGGGGATGATCGATCCGATCCGACTGGCGAGTACGTCCGGATCGCCAATGTCATCGATGAGAAGGTGGAAATCCGGGGCTTTGTCCTGACGGACCGTTTCGGGCACCGATACACCTTCCCCGCCCTGGCGCTCAAGCCGGGGTATTCGGTCCTCCTGTTGAGTGGGCGGGGGACTAACCTCACCGATCCCCGCAAGCAGATCGTTCTGTACTGGCAGTCCGAGGGCCCGATCTGGAATAACGACGGGGATACGGCAACCCTCCGCGCCCCCGATGGGGGGGTGGTGGATGTGTGGGAGTACCGGGGGCGCGTCGCCCGGAAGAGTGGTTCGTGATAGGTTTCGGGTCTATTGGGTCTATTGAGTTTATTGGGTCTGTTGGGTTCCTGTACCGTCCTTCGGAAACTGACCAACCCAACAAACCCAACGAACCCTATGAACATGGTCAGAATGTCATCAGACATCGGTCATCGAAACTGAGGCAGCATGTTTGATCTGATCATCGCGGGCGCAGCCATCGTAGACGGGAGCGGTTCTGGCCCCTCGGATGGAGACATTGCGGTTCACGGGGATCGGATCGCCGCCGTGGGAAAGGTCCATGAAGCGCAAGGCCGGCGCGTCATCCGGGCGCACGGCCTCATCGCCTGTCCCGGCTTTGTGGATGTGCACTCCCACTCGGACTATTTTCTGTTGCTCAATCCCAGGGCGGAGAGCGCCGTGCGGCAGGGGGTCACCACGGAGATCGGGGGCAACTGCGGCTATTCGGCGGCGCCGATCTGGGGAGCGTGGGCTGAGGAGCGGGCTGAGACCTATCGGGAGATGTACGGTCTCGACACCCGATGGCACGGGGTCCGCGAGTATTTCGCACAGCTTGCCGCCGAGGGGCTCTCCATCAACTTCGGTCTGCTCCTCGGCCACAATACCATTCGCGGCTCCGTCATGGGGGGAGCCGCAAGGCCACCCGACGGGGTGGAGATGGCGGCGATGCTCCAGGCGGTCCGGCAGGGGATGCAGGAGGGGGCCCTGGGCCTCTCCACTGGCCTCATCTACGCCCCGGCCTGCTTTGCCTCGGCTGAGGAGCTCGTGGGGTTGGCACGGGTCGCTCGGGAAGAGGGAGGTGTGCTCGCCTGCCACATGCGCAGCGAGGGGGACGAGCTACTCCAGGCGATTCGGGAGATTCTCGATGTCGCTCACAGGGCGAAAATCCCCCTTCAGATTTCCCATCTCAAGACCTCGGGCGAGCGGAACTGGGGGAAGCTCCCGGGGGCGCTCGGGCTCATTGAAGAGGCACGCTCGCGCGGCCAGGATGTGAGCGCGGACCGCTATCCCTATACCGCCTCGAACACAGGACTGCAGGCGGTCCTGCCGTCGTGGGCGCTCGAGGGGAATCGGGTCGAGCAGGTGGCTCGATTGCGGGATGCGACGGTCCGACAGCGGCTGGACCGGGAGCTCGTTGACCGGCGGTGGGACCGCGTGATGATCGCCGAGGTGATCCGTCCGGAGAACAGGCGGTACGAGGGGTTGCGGGTTCATGAGGCGGCGGCCCTGGCGGGAAAGGACCCGGTCGATTTCGTCTGTGATCTCCTCGGAGAGGAAGAGGCGCGGGTGGACGCGATCTTCTTCACGATGTCCGAGGAGAATCTTGAGCAGATCCTGACCCGCCCGTATGTCATGGTGGCCTCGGACAGCGGGACCCGGGCCACCTTCGGTCCGCTGGGCCGGGGCCGGCCCCACCCTCGCACGTTCGGGACCTTCCCCAGGATTCTCGGGATGTACGTGCGCGAGAAGCGCCTGCTCGATCTTCCCGCCGCCATACGGAAGATGACCTTTGACCCCTGCCGGCGCTTTGGACTCACCGGTCGCGGCCTCATCGCCCCCGGCACTCATGCCGATCTCGTCCTGTTTGACCCCGATGGGGTCAGGGATCGCGCGACCTACGAAGAGCCGCTCCAGTACCCGGACGGGATCCGCTATGTCCTGGTGAACGGCGTGATCACGGTGGAGGAGGGTGAGCACACCGGGGCTCGAGCGGGCCGGGTGCTGGGGCATGCGACGGGGGCCACGGGGTGAGAAGGGTGAAGCGGCCTCGCATCTACATTACCAGCGAGCGGTATCCCGTGGGCGAGCAGTCGGAGCCGCAGTACGACAGGATCCGGACGACGTACGCCTCGTGCGTAGCGGGGGCGGGTGGGACCCCGTATGTTCTGCCCTCGGTCGGAACCGATCCCGATCTCACTCAGCGATATCTCGATTCCGCTGATGGGCTCCTCTTCTCAGGGGGAGAGGACATCCATCCCTCCTTGTACGGCGAGAGTGTCCTCGAGAAATGCGGCCCGATCGACGAGCAGCGGGACCGGTTCGAGATCGCGCTCCTCCGCGGAGCCCTCGAGCGGGGGATGCCGCTGTTGGGTATCTGCCGGGGGATGCAGCTCATCGCCGTGGCTTCAGGGGGGAGCCTGTATCAGGATCTGTCGTATTGCGAGCGGGCCGATGCAGGGCATGCCGGCGCGTGGCAACAGAGTGGAGCGATGCCGTCGGTACGACTGATGCCCGGGACCGTCCTGCACCAGATCGTCGGGGAAGAGACCGTGCCGGTCAACTGCCATCATCATCAATTGATCAAGCGACTCGACCAGGACTGCAAGGTTAGCGCCGTCTCTCCCGACGGCATGATCGAGGGAATCGAAATGGCGGGCCGCCCGTTTGTCCTGGGGGTGCACTGGCATCCCGAGCGGTTGGCAGCCAGTGATCTCCGCCATCTGAAGCTGTTCGAGGCGCTGATCCGCGCCGCCTCGGAGTATTCGCACAAGGCCATGTCGCGCGCTCGTACCTGAGGTGGGTGTTACACGGGTGCCCCTCGCATAGAACAGGGAGCCGGAACGGACAGAAATAGTACTTGACACGGAGCGAAGGGCATCGTATAAAAAGCGTTACACAACAGGAGAATATGGGTGGCTCGACTGATTCAGATGGCCGTCGTAGGTGTACGTGGCTTCTGCCCCCCGGCGGACGGCCCGTAGCGCCTCGACTGCGGGCTCTGAGAATTTCGCCACGGGGCAGAGAGTAAGCGCTCCGTGGCTTTTTGTTTCGCACTCGTCACTATCTGGCAAGATTGCTGAGGAGGACTCGATGGCTCGGACGTGTGGATGCGGAGAAGGGATTCGATCGGTGATAGAGGAGTGGGGCTGTTTGCACTGCGGGGACCCTTGCTGCCCCGCCTGCGGGTACACCCCTGAGGGCGGCGCCTACTGCCCCGAATGTGCGCAGAGCCTCTTCGATGTGTACACCAGGCGGGCAGTGGTGACACGGTCTAAGCGGATCTCTGCCTGGTGGGAGGCGGCGGCGGTGCAACCGGTGCGGCCTCGAGCACAGGCCGCACACCCTAAACGCTCGCCGTAATCCCTCTACGAAGTCACCTCTTTTCTCTCCTTCAGGGGTTACTCCTTCCTCGAAAAAACATGTGCGCCATCGGCGACCCGATCCACTCTTGGTACCACCGGATGAGCCGGGGTGCCTCGCCAGTCGCGTGAAGAGGTCACACTGACCACACGTGGGCCCGGCCTGAGCGTGTCGAAGGGCCCCGGGAGGCCACGATGCCTCAAGCGTCCGGGCTTCATCCGAAAGAGATGCGGGAAAAGATCCGGACCGGTAAGTGGCAGGGCCCTACGGCCGGCTGTTGCGGCGGGTATGTCCAGGCCAACCTGGTGGTCCTGCCAAAGGCTTTGGCCTACGATTTCCTCCTCTTCTGTCAGCGCAATCCCAGGCCCTGTCCTGTCCTGGAGGTGACCGATCCCGGTGATCCGGAACCCAGGACGACTGCGCCGGGCGCCGATCTCAGGACCGATCTCCCGAGATACCGCGTATACAAAGGCGGCAAGTTGGAGCGAGAGTTGACCGACCTCCGTGAGATCTGGCGGGATGATCTGGTGGGCTTTCTCTTGGGTTGCAGCTTTACCTTCGATGTCGCCCTTCAGCGGGCGGGCGTTCCGGTCCGCCATCTGGAGGAGGGGAAGAACGTCTCGATGTATATCACCAATCGGCCCTGTCGGCCGGCCGGGGCCTTGAGCGGACCGCTCGTAGTCTCGATGCGCCCGATCCCGCCCCCCCTGATCTCTCGAGCGGTGGAGGTCACTGCCCAATTCCCGCTTGCCCATGGTGCGCCGGTCCATGTGGGCGAGCCCGAGGCGATCGGCATTGCGGATCTGAGCCGACCCCACTTCGGTGACCGGGTCTCGATCCATGCGGGGGAAGTTCCGGTCTTCTGGGCGTGCGGCGTCACTCCGCAGGCGGTCGCTATGCATGCCAGGCCGGAGCTGATGATCACCCATGCCCCCGGCCACATGTTCATTACCGATCTCCCCGACGAAGAGCTCGCCCACCGACTCCTGTGAGCCGCCCCCCGGTTCTCACTCGGCGCGGGTTGGAGCGGCACTAGTACCGTTCCAACTCTTTGTCTTAACCTGTCTGAACTCCCTTGCCGCCCACGCCCACCACCGTGGCTGCAAGGCAGGCGAGTCACATTCGGCTCAGCAAGTTGGAACGGTACTAGACGATGTCCGCAGCCCTCGGTATACTCTTACGCGGGCTGTGGCAGTACACTTCCTGGGCCAGTCTCGGGGAAAGCGGATGACAAAGGTCGGCGTGGATGTCGGGGGCACCTTCACCGACCTGGTCTTTCTCGCCGATGGGAGACTCTGGGCTCACAAGGTGCTTTCGACTCCTCTCGATCCGGCCGGGGCCGTGCTTCAGGGGCTTGCGCAGGAGACGTTGGCTGAGGAGAGGTATCAGATCGTTCACGGCTCGACCGTGGCGACCAACGGCCTGCTCGAGGGGAAGGGGGCGACCGTCGCCCTGATCACCACCGCCGGGTTTGAGGATCTCCTGGAGATCGGCCGCCAGGATCGGCCCCGTCTCTACGATTTCATGGTCGATCGGCCACCGGTCCTGGTCCCCCGTGCCCTCCGCTTCGGAATCCGAGAACGAGTGGATTGCCGGGGACGGGTGCTGGAGCCCCTCGAGGACCATGGCGTGACCCCTATCCTAAGCCACCTGGCCTCGGTTGGGGTCGAGTCGATCGCCATCTGTCTGCTCCACTGCTATGCGAACCCGAGTCACGAGGCCCAGATCCTGAAGCGGGCCCTGCCGCTCGGGATTCCGGTCTCCGCCTCTCACCGGATCCTTCCGGAGTACCGGGAGTACGAGCGGTGCGTCGCCACCGTGGTGAACGCCTACGTCTCGCCCTTGATGGAGCGCTACCTCGGCCGGCTCGAGGAGGCGGTCGGGAAAGGACGGCTGAGGATCATGCAGTCGAACGGCGGGAGCATCTCCGCGGCCGTCGCCCGCCAGGAGGCAGTCCGGACGATCCTCTCGGGTCCCGCCGGCGGCGTGGTGGGAGCTACCGCCGTTGCGCGCGAGGCGGGATGTGACAAGGTGATCACCTTTGACATGGGGGGGACCTCCACTGATGTTGCCCTCATCGACGGCGATCTCAGGGTGACCACCGAGGCCGAGATCGGGGGGCTGCCGCTCCGGATTCCTCTCCTCGACATCCACACCGTGGGATCGGGCGGTGGATCGTTGGTGTGGACCGATGAAGGGGGAGCCCTGCGCGTGGGCCCGCAGAGCGCCGGGGCCGATCCCGGACCGGTCTGCTATGGTCGAGGAGGGCAGATCACGGTCACTGACGCCCACCTCATCCTGGGGCGACTCGACCCGGACCGATTCCTGGGGGGGAAGATGCGACTCGACCCAGAGCGGGTTGGGGCGGTGATGGCGGCCCTCGCGCGACAGATCGGCATGGACCCGTTGCGACTGGCAGAGGGGGTCGTCACGGTCGCCAATGCCACCATGGAAAAGGCCATCCGGGTGATCTCCGTGGAGCGGGGGCATGATCCCCGCGAGTTCTGTCTGGTCTCCTTCGGCGGGGCGGGAGGCCTGCATGCGTGCGCGCTGGCCCAATCCCTGTC